>DASTIG010000103.1:0-6673 GCA_035717785.1 Candidatus Limnocylindrales bacterium | reverse complement strand
GTTCGCGGTGCCGATGACGATCCCGCACGATTCGTTCGGGTCCTCCGCGCGGGCCTGGTCGACGATCTGCTGGACGATGGCGGCCGGGAGCTCGATCGACCGCGGGCCGGGATGGCCCGTCAAATCCGCTACCACCAGTTGACGCCGCCCTCCAGCTCCTCCTCCATCTCGTCGAGGTTCCGGCTGTACGTGCCGGCCGAGAGGTACTTCCAGCCGCCGTCGGGCAGCAGGGCGACGATCGACCCGCTCGTCATCCGGTTCGCCTCGCGAGCCGCGGCGACGAGGACGGCACCCGACGACGGTCCGGCGAAGATGCCCTCTCGGAAGACTAGGTCGCGCAGGGCGGCGATCGCCTCGCGGCTGGAGACGAGGTACTTCGCGTCGATCAGGGTCGGGTCGAAGATCTCCGGGATGAACCCTTCTTCGAGCGAGCGGAGGCCCTGGACGGACTCGCCGGGCCGGGGCTCGGCGGCCACGATCCGGGTCCCGGGCTTGTGCTCTCGGAGGTACCGCGACACGCCCATCAGGGTCCCCGATGTCCCCATCCCGGCCACGAACGCGTCGATCTCCGGGCAGTCGGCCAGGACCTCCGGTCCGGTCGTCTCGTAGTGGGCCAGGGCGTTGGCCGGGTTGCCGTACTGGTACGGCATCACGAACCGGTCGTCCTTGGCGACGAGGTGCTTGGCCAGCGCGATCGAGCCATTGGAGCCCTGGTCGCCCGGCGAATCGATGACTTCAGCCCCGAACAGCGCCGCCATCTGGCGGCGCTCGTTGGTCACGTTGTCCGGCATCACCAGGGCCACCCGGTAGCCCTTCCGGCGGCCGATCATCGCCAGCGCGATGCCGGTGTTGCCCGACGTCGGCTCGAGGACGATCGAGTCCTCGTGGAGCAGCCCGCGCTCCTCCAGGTCCTCGATTAGGTACTTCGCGGTGCGATCCTTGACGGAGCCGGTCGGGTTGTACATCTCGAGCTTCGCGAAGATGTGGACCGCCGGGTTCGGGCTCATCCGCGGGATCTCGACAAGCGGCGTGTGCCCGATCGCGTCGAGGATGTCCGAATAGCGGCCGCCGTGCGGCGCGAGGTTCTCGTGGGCGTGGGTGTGGTCGTGATCGGCATCGGCGATCCGCCACGGGACGGCCATGCTCAGCCGCCGGCCATCGCCGGGAGCAGGCGGACCTCGTCGGTCTCGGCGACCGGCGTGTCGAGACCCGCCAGGTAGCGGACGTCCTGCCCGTTCACGTACACGTTGACGAACCGGTTCAGATCGCCCTCGTCGGTCAGCAGCTGGCCGCCGAGCGACGGATGGCGCTCGACCAGACCGTCGACAACGGACCGGATCGAGTCGCCGTCGACCTCCAGCGACTTGACGCCGCCGACATTCGGGCGGAGCACGGCCGGGATGAAGACCGTGCTCACGCGCGCGCCTCCGGCGAGACCGAACCGGCCAGGCCGGTGGTGGTCAGCAGGAACGGCGCGTCCTCGCCGACGTTGACCGTGCTCAGCGGGCGGCCGGCCTTGCGTGCTTCGACGGCGGCGTCCGAGCAGACCGGGCACTGCGGATCGCGCCGCAGCTGGAGTTCGGTGAACTCGGTCTCGAGCGCATCGAACAGCACCAGCCGGCCGGCAAGGGTGGTTCCGATGCCGAGCAGGATCTTGAGCGCCTCGTTGGTCTGGAGCAGCCCGAGGATGCCCGGCACCACGCCGAGCACGCCCGCGACCGAGCAACCCGGGGCGAGCTCGGGCGGCGGGGGGGTCGGATACAGGCAGCGGTAGCACGGACCCTCGTACGGGACGAAGGTCGTGAGCTGGCCCTCGAAGCGGAACACGCTCGCGTGCACGACCGGGATGCCGGCAGCGACCGCCGCGTCGTTGAGGACGTAGCGGGTCTCGAACGTGTCGGTCCCGTCGACGATCACGTCGTAACCGTCGATG
Source organism: Candidatus Limnocylindrales bacterium (assembly GCA_035717785.1). Lineage (GTDB taxonomy): Bacteria > Chloroflexota > Limnocylindria > Limnocylindrales > CSP1-4 > SPCO01. The sequence goes on along the minus strand of DASTIG010000103.1, from coordinate 4,740 downwards.
AGCCGCTCGACGTTCGCGGCGGTGAGCATCTCCTCGTGCTGGACGACGTCGACGTCCGGGTTGAGGGCGTTGATCGCGATCCGCGCCGACTCGACCTTGCGCTCACCGACCCGGTCGGTGGTATGGACGATCTGGCGCTGCAGGTTGCTGAGGTCGACGACATCGAAGTCGACCAGACCGATCGTGCCCACGCCGGCCGCGGCCAGATAGAGCGCTGCGGGGCTGCCGAGACCGCCCGCGCCGATCAGCAGGGCCTTCGACTCGAGGAGACGCTTCTGGCCGGCCGAGCCGACCTCGGGGATCAGCAGGTGGCGGCTGTAGCGCTGCTTCTGCTCCGCGTTGAGGACGACCGGCGTCTCGAAGTCGAAGCCGGCGCCCTTCCAGGCCTGGAACCCGCCGGACATGCTCGCGACATCGGTGTAGCCCATGTCGGCGACGGTCTGGGCCGCGAACAGGGAGCGGACGCCACCCGCGCAGTACAGGATCAGGGGCGCGTCGCGGTCGGGCGCAGCTGCCTCGATCTGCTGCTCGATGTAGCTCTTCGAGACGTGGTGGGCACCCGGCAGGTGGCCCTGCTCCCACTCCGACGCTTCACGGACGTCGACGACCGTGGCGGCGCCGCTGGGCAGGGCTTCGACCTCCTGCGGGGTCACCTCGCGGATCTGGGCGCGGGCCTCGCGAAGGAGGTCCGCGTAGGACTTCGGCATGGGTTGGTTGGCTCCGATGGTTCGACGGGCTGGCTCGCTCAGGCGGCCAGGGCGGTGGTAGATGCGGAAGGGTCGCGACGCGTGCCGGCTCAGGCCGGCGGGCGACACCTGCAGCGGCGCTCGATCCGTGTCATGCCGAGGCTCCGCCGGACGTCGCGGCCTCGGGCGCCGCGACGCCGAGGTCCCCGAGAACGTGCTGGAGGCTCTCGTGGCTGAGCATGGCGCACTTCAGCCGTGCCGGACCGATCTCGATGCCGAGCAGGTCCAGCAGGTCGTCGGCACGGAACGCTGCCACGTCATGGAGCGGCTTGCCTTTGATCTCGTCGGTCAGAAGGCTGGCGCTCGCCTGGCTGATCGCACAGCCGCGGCCGGTGAAGCCGACCCGATCCACGACACCGTCGTTGACGCCGATCATCAGCGTGATCCGATCGCCGCACAGCGGGTTCGAGCCCTCGTACGACGCGTCGGCATCCGCGATCACCCCGAAGTTATGGGGCTGTCGATAGTGCTCGAGGATGTAGTCGCGATACAGGTCGTCCATTGGTCGTTCGACTATATCGCAAGATGCGCAATCCCGACCAGCGGGGTCGGGATTAGATCGAGGAGCACCGAGGTGCGTCCCTGCAACGGACCGTTGGCACGCCCTGCTGGTACCAACCGGCAGGGCGTCGCGAGGGGCCTTCGCGGCTATCGTCGGGGTTCGGTGACGACGAACCTCGTGGACGCTCTGGGTGTGTCGCTCGGCGGCATCGCGCAGAAGCGCGGGCTGATCCCGCGCCTTCCGGCCGGTGACCGCCTGCTCGCCGATGCCGCCGTGTGGCTCACGGGCGAATACGCCGACGCCGTGCGGTCGACGCACCAGCGGACCCTGCCCTCCGGTGAGACGGCACTCGCCGTCGACCTCCACCCGGCGGTCTCGCCGATCGTATTGACGGCATCGGATGAGGGGAGGGTCACGGCGGCCGGTGATACGGGCGTCGTCGGCCCGGGCTACCACCGCTTCGTCGGACGGATCCTGGAGCGCCTCGGGAATGAGATCGGCATCGACTGGACAGACGGGGACGGGGCGACCACGTTCGCCGACCGGCCCGACGTCGAACGGCTCTATCTCGGCTGGCTCGGGCCGCGCCTGTCGCGCGCCCGCGTGAAGGTCCGCCGCGGCGAACGAGGCGTGCCGCTCGGGATGCCGCCTGGGACCCACTACGCGACCGAGAAGGCGCTGGCGACCGTGATGGGACCGCGCGACGAGGCGTGGCTCGAGGCGGCGATCGCCGATCCGCGGGTCGCCCTCGACATCACGCCGTGGTGGGCTGACGCGACCGATGCCCGCTACCTCCTGAACCGCGCGCTCGTTTTGATGTGGCTCGAGGTGCGCTGGCGGACCCCCGCCATGGAGGGCGAAGCCGACCTGTTCGACGAGATCCATCGACTGCTCTCGCGCGCGTATCCGATCGATCCGGACCTCCCCTACCCGTGGCATGCGTGGACGGAGCTCACAGCGCTGCGCGGCGTCGACGATCCGATGGCCCGCCAGGCCGCGACCCACGCGACCAAGGAGCCCGAACCGAAGCCACCGGTCGGGTATCGACGCGACCCGGTCAGGATCACCCACGAGAACTGGTCGCTGGAGGTGCCCGGCGAATACGCGGAACGGCGGAGCGCCGACGAGTGGTGGGGCGGCGGCGCGGGCAGGAGCATCACGCTTGCCGCGACCACGACCGGGACGGCAGACGGTGCGCCGATGACGGCGCAGGCGTTCATCGAACAGTTCGCGGTCGACCTCGGGCCCGATGCGATCACGCATCAAGCCGGTGGTGTGCTGGGCCGGGCGCGCTTGATGACCGATGCGTCGTCGGGCGTGGAGGTCGGCGTCCTCGAGGGCTATGCCGCAGTCACAGGTTCCGGCGCAGCGATCCGCATCGAGTTCGACGACCCGGCCGATTGGCAATGGGCGCTCGACATGTGGAGGTCGCTAGCGCCGGGCTGAGCCGCGTCGGGCGGAGCCGCGCCGTTTGCGCAAGCGCAACAAGTCGTTTACTGGCCAGGGTGCCGGTGTGGCTGCGGCGATCTCGTTTCGGGTGGACCAGCCATTCGAGGGGCTGGACGTCGGTCAGGCGCAGACCGAGCTCAAGCGCCAGGGGGTGCGCATCCACTGAGGGCTCACACTGGCGCCGGCGGCAACCAGGGCGCCGCGCCATTCCCAGTGGCGTGGAGCGAACGAGCCGATCGTGGATCGTCACCCGCCATGCATTTAGCGTGCGGGAACATGCAGGTTCGTAATCCGGGCGCCACTCCCACTGGCGCGGCCCGTCGTCCCTGCCGAGGACACCCGTTGCCGCCAGTAGCGAGATCGCCACGAACGTGCACGGCTCCCTCACCAGATCGACAGTTCGTGTCAGAACTCGGCCGCGTCCACGCTCATTCATCGAGATTCCGTTCCTGGGAGGAACCGCCCGTATCGGCGGCCGCGACCGCCACGACTGGCGCGCCCCCATGGATGGCGGGGCGAGGCCCGCTGGTGCCCCCCACGACACCAGCGGGCCGAGTGCCTAGATCGAACCCCCCACGAACCGGAGGATCTCGCTGATCTGGCTACCCAGGAAGATCAGGGCGATGATGGCGACGATGGCGATAAGGGCGAGGATCAATGCGTATTCCGCGAGCCCCTGGCCAGCGCCGCCATCCAGGATGCCCGCCCAGTGCATTCGGATCCGTTTCATGAAGGTCCCCTGATGCGTGCCTCTCGCTGAGGCGGCACCCGGTCGATCGGCCGGGCGTCCGCAGCATCGGGTCGATCGCGTGGTGCCCGGAATCGGGGGGTTGCCCGTATCGATCTTGCGGGTCGTCCCGCAATCCGGTCAGGACGCAGGCCAGTCGAACGCCACGACCATGCCGGATCCGTGCTTGCCCAGACCAGATCGCAGCGAAGCGCCGCACAACGCCGCCTCCGTCGCCATGTCAGCCAGGCCGCGGCGCCCATCCTCCAGGGCCGCGCGCTCGATGCCGGGCGATATCCCAGGACCGTCGTCCTCGATGGACAGGGCTACTCGGTCTGGACCGCTGGATATGACGATCCGCACCTGCGCGGATGGGGCATGGCGGACGACGTTCTCGAGCGCCAGCGCGGCGATCCGGAGCGCCGCTGCGGCGACAAGCGGGGGCGGTGACGCAGGGGGCTGCCCGTCGCTCTCGGCGACGTCTATCGTGACTCTGACGTCGGATCGATCTTCGACCCGCTCAGCCAAGGACTCGAGCGCCGCGACGAGTCCCCCGATCTCGAGACCGATCGCGTCACGTGTTTCCACCATCGCTTCGACTCGACGAAGGGCGTCGCGGAGGGATGCGGCCAACCGGTCGACTGACCCGACGTTCTCGGCCTCCCGGAGTGCCCGCCGGAGATCGGGCACGACAACGGCGTGGAGGTCGCGTGCGATCCGCGCTCGTTCGGCGATCGCGGCGCGCCGCTGCTGCGCGCGGCCCGGCGTGAGCTCCTCGCCGAATGTCCGGATCCAGGCGGCGGCATACCCGAGCGCGTCGGCGGGCCGCCTGGGTCGACCACGGATCGAGGCCATTCGTCGCGTGGTCCGTTCGACCGCCGGCCGAAGGTCGCGGAGCAAACCGACGACAACGAAAGCAAGAGTCGTGATCAGGAACGCCCGGGTGACTAACACGAGATCGCCCAAGGGCCGAGCCGGCTCCGTGAGGGCGATCTCCGGGTCCGGTGTCGCGAGAGCCCACGCCCCCACGCCGAAAACGACGACCACGGTGAGAGCGCCCGCGGCGCGGAGCGGTCGCGCGGCGCGGCGGGCCGGGTCGACCGCGTACGCGACCGCCGCGCTCGTCGCGCAGATCGCCGAAAGCACGATCGTCAATGCGATCCACCGCCACGTCTCGGGGCCGAGGTCGGCACGGTGGTCGCGACCAAAGCTCGCAAGGTCCACGGTGATCGTGGACAGGGCAACGATCAGTGCGAGCCACGCGACCGTCGGATGACGCCGCATCGCCAGGCCGACGACACACAACGAGGCCGACG
>DASTIG010000102.1:0-3286 GCA_035717785.1 Candidatus Limnocylindrales bacterium | reverse complement strand
GACCACCGTCCAACGGCTCGCCCAGATCGAACGTGAGCAATTCGTACCCAGTTCCATCGGCCTGGACGTAGCAGAGGCCGGTACCGAAGGTCTCATAGACGACGGTCTTGCCGTCCGGTGCGAAGGACCCGAGGCCGGAGTCGGTCAGCATCCTTGCCTGTCCGTCCGACGTGAGGACGACCGGACCTGTCAGTTCGTTAGGGAAGCTCTTTCCTGCGCCGATCATCAAGAGTCGCGAGCCGTCGGCCGACCACATGCTCGGGTCCGCATCGAGACTCGGTACGAGCAGGACGTCACGTGCCGGATCCACCGGATCGACGGCGCGGATCTCCATCCCGCTGCGGTAGGCGATCCGGCCATAGGCGCTCGCGGGGTCGAACCCCGACTGAAGCCGAATGACTGTTCGAGCCGTCGGCGGCCGACACGGATCGAATGGGAGACTCGCCATCGGAGGAGAGATCACCGGGACGACCGATGGGCGGACGAAGGGAGCCGTTCGGTCCTGTCGCCCACTAGCCGACAGCGCGAGCGCCGCGACCAGCGTCGTCAACGCGACGATCGCGATCAGCATCGCCATCCGAGTCGCTCCGGGCGCTTCCAACCAGGCCCAGCGCCACGGCCACGTCCAACGCGCGGGCCTCGTCCTCGACACGTCGTCAAGCACCGCATCGAGCAGGTCAGGTGGCGCCATCTCTGGACCGTCCTGCAACCAGACCCGAAGCCGATCACCGAAAACGCGCGGTTCGCTCATACGGCGTGACCCTTTCTGGCCGCCTGATCGTTCCCCGTGGGTACCAAGGAGTCGGCTTCGATCGCGGCGCGGAGTCGCCGTGTTGCCGTGTGAAGACGGGAGCGCGCCGTGCCAGCCGGGATGCCGAGGGTGGTCGCGACCTCGGTGAGGGGCAGGCCCACGTAGTGGTGGAGGACGACGACGGCTCGTTGATCCGCCGGCAGTCGGCCGAAAGCGCGGTCGAGCTCGTCGCGGTCGGCCACCGACGCTTCGGTGTCGATGGCGATGTCGCGATCCATCGGGATCAATCGCACGTCGCCGGCCACGCGTCGGGTGCGACGGATCTCGCGGTAACAAGCGCGGACAAGCAGTCGGTACGTCCAGGCTTCCCAGCGATCCGGATCACGGAGGCTGGGGAGGTCCCGCCAGGCTTCGAGGAGCGCCTGCTGGGTCGCATCGCGGGCCATCTCCGGGTCGCGAACGATCCGATGACCCACCCGATACAGGCGGTCGATCGAAAGACCCGCGAGCTCCGAAAATGCTTCGCGATCGCCTTTGCGCGCTCGCTCTACGACTGCCCGTTCCATGGGCTGACCTCGGGGTCGGCGGCACCCCGGCCACCGCTTGCCAAGTATGTGCCTCGGCGATCGCAAAACGTTCGGGTCGCAGGGGGCGGGGCGCGAAGGAACTTTGTCCGACCTATTGACAAAGTAGCGGCGACGGGTAGGATGCCCTTTGTCCACTCACCGGACGAAGTCCGTGAGGGGCGTGGCAGGAGGGGCCAGAGCACCGCCCGTGGCACGCACCGAGTTCCCGGCCAAGGCGACCCATGCGCAGACGCGCGCGCACAACGCGGCGCTCGTCCTGCGGGCGCTCTACGACCTCGGGCCGATCTCGCGCGCGGACATCGCCCGGCTGAGCGGCCTCACGCGAACCAGCGTCGGCGAGCTCGTCGCGGACCTCGAGGACGACGGCCTGGCCATCGATGTCGGGCGCGGCCCGAGCACCGGCGGCAAGCAGCCGACCCTCGTCGCCCTCAACGCCGGCGCGCGAACGGTCATCACCCTCGACCTCGGCGAGCGCACCTTCACCGCGGCCCTCGCCAACCTCCGGGGCGAGATCGCCGCGCGCGTGAGCCGCGACCTCGATGGCCGGGACGGCGACGACGCCGTGCAGGTCGTCCACGAGCTCATCGACGAAGTCCGAGCCGCGGCGACCAGCCCGATCCTCGGCATCGGCGTCGGGACGCCGGGCATCGTCGACCAGTCCGGCACGATCCGCTGGGCGGTCAGCCTCGACTGGCAGGACCTGCCGCTCGCCCGGATCCTCCAGGAGCGGCACGAGCTGCCGACGGTCGTCGCCAACGACAGCCGTGCGGCGGCATTCGCGACCTACCTGTTCAGCGGCGACGAGCGCCCGGCGAACCTGGTCGTGGTCAAGGTCGGGCGTGGCATCGGCGCGGGTCTCGTCCTCAGGGACCAGCTGTTCGGTGGCGACGGGGAAGCGGCCGGCGAGATCGGCCATGTCGTCGTCGACCCCGACGGCGCCGAATGCCACTGCGGCCGGTTTGGCTGCCTTGAGACCGTGGCCAGTGCCCCCGCGATCCTGCGCGCGAGCGGCGCGCCGAGCCTGGACGAGCTGGCCGACAAGGCCGCCACCGGCGACCCCGATGCCCTGAGCGTTGTCCGGACCGCCGGCCGAGCCGTCGGTGGCGCGATCGCCCACCTGGTCGGGGCGCTCGACATTCGCCACATCACGCTGGTGGGCACGGTCACCGCCCTCGGCGAGCCGTGGCTGGCCGCGGTCCGCGAGGAGGCCACGCGACGGAGCCTGGCCGCCACCGGCCGCGAGACGACGATCGTGGATGGCGGGACCGGCGAGGACGTGACGCTCCTCGGGGCGTGTGCGCTGCTGCTCACCCGCGAGCTCGGGCTGACGGTGCATCGATGAACGAGCCGCTTGATCGCCACGATCCGCTCGATGGCCACCGCCCGGGTCCCGTCGCGGGGATCGACATCGGTGGCACCAAGATCGCAACTCTCATCGTCGACTCCGACGGCGCCGACCTCGGTCGTGCGACCCACGCCTCCTCCGTGGGTGACCAGGGCGGCGCCGTCCTTGCCATCGCCGCCTGCCTGGACGAGGCGCTCGCCGCGGCCGAGTTGCGGCGCGAGGACCTCGTCGCGGTCGGGGTCGGCGTCCCCGGCCGTGTCGACCCGAAGCGCGGCCACGTGACTCTCGCCGTGAACCTCGGCTGGACCGACTTCGCGCTGCGGGACGCGCTGGAGCTAGAGCTCGGGCTCCCGGTCGTCATCGAGAACGACGTCCGTGCCGCCGCAATCGGCCTGCACGAGCGGGGCGTCGTCGCTGACGCCAACGACCTCGCCTACCTCGCGGTCGGGACCGGTATCGCGGCCGGTGTCGTGCTCGACGGTCGACTCCATCGCGGTGCCCGCGGCCTTGCCGGCGAGATCGGCCACGCCATCGTGGATACCGATGGCCCGCGCTGCGTCTGCGGGCAGCAGGGCTGCCTCGAGGCGTTCGCCTCAGGACCCC
>DASTIG010000101.1:0-19236 GCA_035717785.1 Candidatus Limnocylindrales bacterium | reverse complement strand
TGGCCTTGGCCCTGACCCTGACCTTGGCCTTGACCTTGCCCCTGACCCTGGCCGCTCGGTCGCGGGCTGCCCTGCGCTTGGCCCTGACCTTGCCCCTGACCTTGACCTTGGCCCTGCGCCTGCTGACCCTGACCCTGGCGCCCCGCGTCGGCCAACTCGCGACGCGCGTCCTGGAGGCGTGACGCGGCCTCGCCCAGATCGCGGTTCGTGTCGATGTTCGCCTGCGCGCCGGTCATCGACTCACCGAGGCGATCCAGCGCCGACTTCGCCCCGGCGTTGTCGCCCTGAGCCAGGCTCTGGGCGGCATCACGCAGTGCCGTCGCGGCCCCGCCGTCGGCGCTCGATGCAGTCGACTGCATCTCGGCCAGCTGCTTGGCGAGCTCGCGGCGCTCCGCGTCGGTCATCTCGTCGAGCTTGTCGCCGAGCTCCTTGAGGTCGTCCTTCGTCTGCTCGGGATCGCCGTCGCGATTGGCGTCGGGCTTGCCGGTGGCAGCCCGGGAGAGCGACCTCGCCAGCGAGGTCATCGACGATGCGCGCTGCTCGGTCGCCGGGTCGATACGCGCTCGGACGTCGCTCTCGACGGCTCCCAGCTGCCGCAGATTGGCGGCGAGCTCGTCGGGTCGGGCCCGAAGCTGGCGGGCGAGCTCGCGGAGCTCCTCGGCCAGGCGGGTCCGCGGATCCTCGGCATCGCGCCCCTTGCTCTCGAGGTCGCGGGCCAGATCTTCCAGACGGTCGGCCTGGCGATCGGCGGTCTCACGCACGGCGCGCTGCTGCGCGATCACCGCATCCTGCGGGTTCGGCAGCAAGAGCACGGGCACCAGGAGCGCCATCGCGACAAGGGCGGCCAGCGCCGGGGTTCGCGAGAACCGCGGCTTGAACAGAGCCGGAGCGGTTCGGAGAGCGTGCAGCGCGTCGCGCCGCTGACGTCGGACGAACCGGTCGGTCTCGGCGGCTTCGTCCACGGCTACCGTCGGCGCGTCGAGGTCGAAGTCCTCGGCCGGCGGCGTGGCCGACGCGGGGAAGCCCACGGCCAGTTCCATCGCCGACGACACGCGGTCCCCGAGCCCCCCCTCGACGTCCACTGCCAGCGCGGTCTCGCCGAGCGAGGGACGGGCGCGGATCACGACGACGAGCAGGATCAGCACCGCCACGATCGGGATCGCGACGGCGACCAACGGCGCCGCCTCGAGCGGGATGAACCGCGCGATGGTCCACAGGATCGCCTCGCCGATCGCGACCGCCGCCGTGGCCAGCCAGAGGCGGCGCACGATGCGGCGCAGCCACAGCCGGTGCTGATGGGGCGTCAGGGTGGCTCGCAACGCATCGAGCGACGGGTCGAGCGGTCCGGTCAGCGACTGGCGCGGATCGGGCGGGATGACAGCCGCTTCGTGTTCGGGGCGTCGTGCCCGCCGGCGGAGATCACCGAGACGACGGATGCGGACGATCATCCAGCGGGTCCTCGCGGGACGCGCGCGCCGCGGCGCAGGTGCCAGCGGCGCGTCGGTGAGACGGCCTGGACAGACAGGAACAGGAAGACCACGGACAGGACGAGCCAGGAGGCGACGCTCTTGGTCCACAGCGTGTCGCGTGTCGGACCGAACGGCTGCGCAGGTTCGACGACATCGTTGATGGGTGCCGGTCGAGCGATCACCCCGCCCTCGTCGATGGCGACGACATCCCCCTCGACGAACCCCTTCTCGGGAATGGCCGGCATGGGGGCCGGCATCGGAACTCCGTTGTCCCCGTTGATGATGACACCGTCGTTGCCCGGGACTAGGCCGCTCACGAAGCTGCACCAGCCGCCGCCGAAGGTGGACTCGGTGCCGCACAGCACGTCGGCCTGGGCGATGAACGGGTTGATCCATGCGAGAGGCGTCGGCGTCCGGATCCCGAGCGGTCCAGGCCGCCGGTTCCCGTTGTTGTCGAAGGACCCCATCGCCTGCCAGAAGACCAGCAGGAAGACCGTCCCGATGGTGATGGCCAGGACGCCGAAGATCGTGATCGCCGTCGAGGCGGTCGTGCGCTTGACGATGCTGGAGCACAGCAGCCCGAACGAGCCAAGACCCAGCGCAGTCACGATCAGCACGATATAGCCGCGCACGACGTCCTCGGGCCCGACGCCACCGAACACGAAGACGACGGCCATCAGCGGGATCGATGCGGCGATCAGCAGGAAGACGTAGATCAGCGCCGAGAGCAGCTTGCCGATGACGATCGCGAGCGAGCTGATCGGGGTCGTGACGAGCAGCTCGAGCGTCTGCTTCTCGCGCTCGAGCGAGATCGCGCCGGCGGTCGACGAGGGCGCCAGGAACACGACTTGCAAGGTCATGAGCATGAGCAACGCCGCGAAGATGCCCTGGCCGATCGCTGGGCCGGCGGCTGCGTTCGTCCCGCCGAACCCGACGCTGAAGGTGCTCTCCATCACCTTCTCGACCATCAGGGCGAAGCCGCCGAGGAGAAGGAGGTAGATGGTCAGGATGATGAATGCACGACGTCCGCGCATCCGGCCGCGTAGCTCCTTGACGCCGATCGCGACGATGCCCCCGACCGTCCGCGCGAAGGCGGAGAGGTGGGGAACCGGCGGCTGGATCGGTGGTGCGGTCATCTCGGCCATCGTCGTCCCTCCTACGCCGCGGCCACGGGCGGGCGGTCCGGCGATGTGACCTGCAGGAACAGCTCCTCGAGATCGCTGGCTGCGCGCGCGAAGCTCACCACCGGCAGACCGGCCGCGACCGTCGAGGCCAGCAGGCGGGCGGTGGCCTCGTCATCGCCGCGGAACCCGAGCTCGATCGTGCCGTCCTCGAGCAGTACTGCCGAGGCGACGTCGGGATCGGTCGCGAAGCGGTCGCGCGCGGCCTCGAGCGCCTCACCCTCGAGCAGCAGCCGGACGCGCAGGACCGCCCCGAAGCGCAGTCTCTTCTCGATCTCCGCGACCCGGCCCTGGGCCAGCACCTGGCCCCGATCCACGATCGCGACGCTGGTGCACAGCTCCTCGAGCTCCGGGAGGATGTGGCTGCTGATGAGGATCGTCTTGCCCATCGAGCGCAGCTCCCGGAGGAGCTCGCGCAGCTCGACGCGGGCTCGTGGGTCGAGGCCGGACGCCGGCTCGTCGAGCAACAGCACCTGGGGATCGTGGACGAGGGCGTGCGCCAGGCACAAGCGCTGCTGCATGCCACGCGACAGCGTCTGCACGTACTGGTCCCGCTTGGGAGCGAGGTCGACGAGCTCGAGGAGGTCGCCGATCACGCGACGTCTCGCGGCAGGGGCGATGCCGTAGCAACGAGCGAAGAAATCGAGGTACTCCCAGACCTTCATGTCGTCGTACACGCCGAACGCGTCCGGCATGAACCCGAGGACGCGCCGCACCTGGTCGGGGTTCCGCGTCACCGACATGCCCGCGATCTCGGCGGTCCCCGCGGATGGCGCGAGGAGGGTCGCGAGGATGCGCAGCGTCGTCGTCTTGCCCGCCCCGTTCGGACCGACGAGCCCGAAGATCTCGCCCTGCTGGACGGACAGGTCGACACCGGCAACGGCAAGCGTGCCGTCGTACCGCTTGACCAGCCCTTCGGTACGCACGATCTCGGTCACTTGACGTCTCCCGTGATCGCCAGGTCGATGTTGAAGTTGACGCCATCGCTGAAGTCGTTGACGAACCGGATCAGGACCGTGCCGGTCGCCGAGTCGACGAAGTCGGCAGGCCTGGCGACGGCGTAGCGCGACCCACCGGCAAGGTGTGGGAGCCGGCGCCAGTCGCCAGCCGTCAGGTCGTACAGCTCGACCTCGGGAAGGCCGTCGAAGACCGGTTGGACACACCCCTCGACCGGCGGATTCCCACAAGCCACGGGGATCGTCCCGAGAGGCGTGATCGGCTTCGGCTCGGCCCCCGGTAGCCCGAACTCTCCGAAGTTGAAGCCGATCGCGAGCTGCGTCGCGTCGATCGTGCCGTCGAACGAGATCGGCCGGTACGACAGCTCCGCCGAGCCGCGGCCAAAGCCGATGTTGAACGGATCCTTGTTGAAGAACGCGGCGTCGCTCGAGATGACCGTGTTGCGGAGCAGGTCCTGGCGGAACGTCGTCTTGCCGCTGACCGTGATGTCGGCCGGCAGGAACCACAGGACGTTGCCGGTCCGCCGGGCGACCTGGCCCTCGATCTCGACCGGCAGCAGCTCGCGATCCGACCAGCCGAGGACGACGGCGCCGTCGGCCGGCAGTTGGCCGGTAAAGCCCCAGTTCGGGTCGAACGTGAGCTGGTCGATGATCGTGTGCCGTGCGTACTGCCGGGCCGTGCCTTCGCCGCCCTGGCTCGGGTCACCGAAGAAGATCTGCCCGACGATCTTGTCGGACAGCTGCTGGCCCATCTGGACCACCTGGAGCGCGACATCGACGGAGGCCGTCTGGTCGGGGGCGAGATCGGACAGTTTGGCGACGGTCCCGCCCAGCACCACCGCCGGCGCCTGCAGCACCTCGTCCGACGCGTTGGTGACGGTCCCCTTGAGCCGTCCCTCCTCGAGGCGCAGGTCAGCCTCGATGAGCGGCACCGTCACCGCGCTCTCTGCGCGGATCGTGCGCAACGAGCCGAAGCCGACGCCGAGGTCGCGGACACGCGAGGGATCGCCCTGCAGCACGTCGAGGCTGGACTGGTTGCCGTCCGCGCCCATGAAGTCACCGCTGATCGGGGAGGACAGGAGGGCTCCGCCTGGCACCCGCACCTGGTACGACCCGCGCGACGGCGAGAAGACCCCGAGATACGACTGCGCGAGGCCCTCGGTGGCGCCCGGGGCTCCGCGAACGATCGCGACCTCGTTGACGATGATGTCGCTGCCCCGTAGCAGGGAACCGAAACCGTACGCGCCGACCGCGAACGCCACGATCAGCGCCGGCATGGTCACCCACGCCCACTCACGCTTGTCGAGGCGCCGCAGGACCAGGTAGTTCACCGGGCCGATCAGCAGGATGTAGCCACCGAGCAGCGCGATCAGGCCGCCGACCGGCGGGAGTGCCAGCGACGGCAACTGCGATGCGGCCTGGACGATCTGGCTGTCATCGCTGATGGCGGCTCCGCCTGCGGAGCGGGTCGGGATGAGCCTCCGCCACAGGCCTTCGGCGGGGCGCGTGCCGGTCAGCCAGGCGGCCGTGGGGTCGAAGCCGATGATCGTCACGGCACCCGTGCCGTAGGGTCGCTCGGCCGCCACGGTCTGGTCCCCGACCGACGCCAGGGCCCGGCCGGCTGTAAGCGTCCCGGACAGTGCCGGCAGGTCCTTGGCATCGTCCGGCACCTCGCCGAGGAGCGCCCCGAGCGAGGACGCGGCGACGTCGGTCGTCGTCGTCGGTCGATAGGGCAGGATGGCGTCGGGGAATGCCGACAGGCTGGCCGGACCGGACGTGCCGCCCGCGATGACGAGCCGACCGCCGCCGGCGACCCAGCCTCGCAGTGCCGCGATCTGCTCACTGTTGAGCTGCGCCGAATCGACGTCCTGCCAGATCAGGCGATCGAGCGCGCCCCACGCCTCGACGCGCGTCGGCAGGTCCGCGGCATCGAGGCCGACCGTCAACGGCTTGACGTTGTTCATGTTGGGCAGCAGGTCGAGGTCGCCGATGATGTCACCCGGTCGTTCCGCGACGATGCCGACCACCATCTGGGTCCCGTCGTGGATCGTGTACGCCGCCTTGGCGGTGGCGATCGTCGTCTCGCCGGAGTAGAGGCTGACCTCGAGCTCACGCCCGAAGCCCGGCGGTTGCGCGTACAGGCGATGGGTCTGGTCGGACTGGGTCGGTGCCTGGACGAGGGTCCCGAAGCGCGTCCGTCCCTGCGTCCCGCCCGTGATGCGCAGTTCGCCCACGATCGGTGGGCCGTCGTTCTTGAGCCGGACGTCGATGGCCATCCACGACCCGACCCGGGCGTGCCCATCGAGCATGACCGCGGCTTCCATGGTCAGGCCAGGTGGCGGGGTCACCGCGGTCATCGGCCGCCCGCTCGCCGCGACCGGGGCGGCGACGAGACCGGCCGTCAGCGCCACCACGGCGCCGATACGCGCCAGGCGCATGACCGGTGAGACCCTCCTGAACCCTGTGTGACGCACGCGGACTCCGAAGCGATGGCCAGATGGGGATGGACGCACCAAGGACGCCTCACCCCCGTTGAAAGTTGCGTCTGGCCGTGAGCTGTCGGCTCGCCGACGCTTCGGTCGCGGTCCGGACGGGACCTATCGTACGATGGGGCCGTCCCATGAGCCGCAGGCCGCGTGCCGTCATCCCGAGGGATCCGTGCCCGATCTCCGTCCCTTTCGCGCGCTCCGCTTCGATCCGTCCAGCGTCGGGGACATCGGGGCAGTCGTCGCACCGCCGTATGACGTCATCGATGCGGCAACGCGTGCCCGGCTGATCGCCCGTCATCCCGCCAACGTCGTCCGGCTCGACATGCCGGTCGAGGAGACCGGCGACCAGCCGGACGACCGCTATCGGCGCGCCGCCAGGACGCTCGCGACCTGGCGTTCCGACGGGACGCTGCGCAAGGACCCACACCCGTCCGTCTACGCCTATGAGCAGTCCTATCGCGTGCCGGGCACCGCCATCGACCGGACGCAGCGCGGGTTCTTCGGGCGGCTGAAGCTCGAGTCGTTCAGCCCAGAGTCGGGAGTGTTGCCGCATGAGCGGACTCTGACCGCCCCGAAGGAGGACCGCTACAAACTGCTCCGAGCGACCGGAGTCAACACGAGCCCGGTCGTCGGGCTGTTCGACGACCCCAGCGACGGCACCGCGGTCCGGCTCGCCACCGTCGCCGCAGGTCCGCCCGATGTCGACGTGACAGATGACGATGCCGTCCGCCACCGGCTATGGGCCTTGCCTGCCGCGGGCGACGGGCCGGCCAGCGTCGTCGCCGGGGAGCTGCTCGCGGCCGCCGAGGCAGGCCCGATCACGATCGCCGACGGGCATCACCGTTACGAGACGGCGTTGCGCTACCGGGATGAGCGGCGGATGTCGCGGTCCTGCGAGGAGGACCCGCCGTTCGACTCCCTGCTGGTGCTCATGCTCGAGGCGACCCACCAGGACCTGACGGTCCTGCCGACCCATCGGCTCATCCGCGGGATCGGGTCCGAGGCGGCAGCCGGTGTCCTCGCGCGCGCGCGCGACCTGTTCGACGTCGAACCGGCCGGCTCGTCGGACGAGCTGCTCGCGAGGATGGCCGGGTCCGACGGCGACGCGGGCGCGCGTGACGGCGGGCGCTTCGGCCTGTGGACGCGTGATGGCGGCGCGCTCCTGTCGGCACGACGATCCGCCTTCGAGCCGTACCTCCCCGCGGGTGGCGAGGCACTCCGGTCGCTCGACGTCACCCTCCTCGGTGTGGCCCTCGAGCAGCTCTCCGGCCTCGACGCCGAGGCCGTCGCCGGTGGTGCCGTCGACTACACGAAGTCCGCTGCCGACGCGGTCGCCGCGGTCGACGCCGATGACGGCGTCGATGCGGCATTCCTGCTCGAGCCGACGCCCGTCGCGTCGATCGAGGCGGTCGCTCGCGAGGGCGACGTGATGCCCCAGAAGTCGACGTATTTCTATCCCAAGGCTCTGACCGGCCTCGTCATCAACCCGCACGAATGGTGAACCCGATGTCCGACCCGATCCCCGAGCCGATCTTGTCTCGAGCGCAAGTGCCGCCATCTAACGGCAGGCCGGTCCGCAAGGACGAGATCGAGCTGCACGAACGCGGGATCTACATCGAATCCTGGCTCCCGGAGCGGCGGTCGCGACGGAAGCCCCTGCTGTTCGTCCACGGCGAGCTCGCCGGCTCGTGGGTGTGGGAGCGGTTCCTCGGCTACTTCGCGGGTCGCGGCTGGGAGGGCCACGCCCTCAACCTGCGCAACCACCACTGGTCGCAGACGGCGGACCCGGCCACCCTGTCGTTCGACACCTACGTCGAGGACGTGGTCGCCGCGCTCGACCGGCTGGGGCCCACGACCGTCGCGATCGGCCACGGCATGGGCGGGCTCCTCGCGCTCAAGGCCGCGGAGCGGGTCGCGCTGTCCGGCCTCGTGCTCATCGCACCGCAACTGCCTCGTGACCTTCGTCCGCCGGTCCGGCCATATGAGCTGCGGGAGGTCCCGGAGGTCTTTGGACGCAGCGTGATCGGCTGGGAGACACTCCCCGAAAAGCTGCTCCGCGACGACCGCGACCTCACCCTGGCCGACGTACTGCGCATCCAGCACCTCCTCGGCCAGAAGCCGCATGAATCCGGAGCTGCGCGGCGTCAGGTCCTGGCCGGCATCCCGGTGGACCGGCGGGTCGTCGCCGAGGTCCCGCGACTGGTCATAGGCGGTGGGCTCGACCGGACGACCACGTTGGACGACGCCGAGCGCCTCGCCGAGTGGCTCGACTCGGAATTCGAGCCGTTCGGAGCGCATTCTCATTTCGGCCTGATCCACGGCGAGCACAGCTATCAGCAGGTCGCCGAGGCGGTCCGCGGCTTCCTCGAGCTGCACAGGCTCTGACCGATCGGCGGCGCGCGGATGCACCAGTCTGCTGAAACGTGCGCGTGATGCAGTGGTGCGTCCTGTCACACCTCTGCCATGTCTGAGACAATGACCCAAGCAGGGAGTCCCCCCGGCGTCCGTTCGCCGCCGCATCGCCGCTGACATAGCGGTCGCCGACCCCCAAGCCCCGCGCTCACTGCGGGTTCCCCCCAGCTCCCTGTGACATCCCGGACCGTGCCTTGGCGCGTCCCGGACAGCCTTCGTTCGCCGCCCCCAGCGGCGTCCAGGTAGAGAGGAGCGTCATGTCGTCGCTCTCGAGCGGCGCCCAGTGGGCGTCTCGTCGAGTCATCCCGGCGTTGATCGTGCACGTCGTGGCCATCCTGCTGGCCTTCGGTACGATCCTGATCGTGGCCCGCATGAGTCCGACCTCGGCGGCCACCGACACCATCCTCATGTCGCGATCCGAGCTTCTCTCGCGACCGACCAGCGGTACCGCCTGGACCGCCCTCAAGGCCCGCGCCGACTCGTCGATCGGCACGCCTGACATCTCGAATCAGGACGAGTCAGCAGACGTCACCACGCTCGCCAAGGGCTTGGTCTATGCCCGGATCGGCGGTGCCGGCTACCGCGCCGACGTCATCGCCGCCCTGAAGAGAGCCGTTGGTACCGAGACCGGCGGACGGACCCTCGCCCTCGGGCGCAACCTTCCGGGCTACGTCATCGCGGCGGACCTCGTCGACCTTCCGTCGGCCGACCCATCGTTCGACCAGAACACCTTCCGTCCGTGGCTGCGGTCGCTGCTGACCAAGACCCTCGACGGGCGGACGCTCGTCAGCACGCACGAGGACCGTCCGAACAACTGGGGAACCCATGCCGGTGCCGCGCGCGCCGCGGTCGCTGGGTACCTTGGCGACAGTGCGCAGATTGCTCGGACGGCACAGGTGTTCCGGGGCTACCTCGGCGATCGGGCAGCCTACGCCGGGTTCACTTACGGCGAGCTCAGCTGGCAATGCGACCCCCTGCGGCCTGTCGGGATCAACCCGCCGTGCTCGCGTGCGGGTATCAACATCGATGGCGTCCTGCCGGACGACATGCGTCGTGGCGGCGCGCTGCAGTGGCCACCCGCCTCCACCGGCTATCCGTGGGAGGGGATGCAGGGCGCGGTCCTGCAGGCCGAGCTCCTGCGCATGCAGGGCTACGACGCCTGGTCCTGGTCGAATCGCGCGCTGCTGCGGGCTACGACGTTCCTCTACAACCGCGCCGGCTGGCCCGCGACGGGGGACGACGAATGGCAGCCGTGGCTGATCGACAAGCGGTACGGGACGTCGTTTCGCGCACCCGCCCCCGCACGGACAGGCAAGAACTTCGGTTTCACCGACTGGTTGTACGGGCCTGCGGGCACGACGTCCGGCCCTGCGCCGGCGCCGGCCACCCCACCCCCGACACCGGCCGTGACGCCGACACCCACGCCAAGGCCGACCGCGACGCCAGGGCAGACACCGGTCCCGACGCCCGTGGCGACTCCCGCTCCGACGCCGGGTGGTACGCCCGCTCCGACGCCGGGCCCGACGCCCGTGGCGACTCCCGCTCCGACGCCGGGTGGTACGCCCGCTCCGACGCCAGGCCCGACGCCGACCGGCGCGACCGTGCCCACGGCACAGCCGACGCCGACTCCCGCTACCACGCCGACGCCGGATGCCACGGTGGCACCGACGCCGGCCCCGACCGCTGCCCCGACCCCGACCTCGCCGCCGACGAGGCCTCAGTCGGCGAAGCCACCAGAAGTGAGCCGACCGCTGGTCAAGCTATCCGGCGCGTCGTCGGTGCCGACCGTCGGCGTGCCCGTTGTCGTCGACTGGGCGCTCACCGACACGGAGGCCGGCCTCCGGAGCTACCAGCTCCAGGTGCGCGTCGGCGATGGTGACTGGACGTCACTCGGCCTGGCGTCTGCCACGTCCAGCGCGACGCGGCGGACGGTCCCGGCCGGGACGACGGTCCGCTTCCGCGTCCGCGCGATCGATACCGCCGGCACCGTCGGCGACTGGGCGGCGTCCGCGACGTTCCGGGCCAGCGCGATCTCCGACTCGTCGACTGCCGTCCGGTGGTCTGGCTCGTGGGCGCTCGCGTCCTACAGGGCGTACCTCGGTGGCCGGGTCCATTGGAGCAAGACTCGTGGCAACATCGCCACGATCGCGTTCCGCGGCTCTGCCGTGGCCTGGGCCGGACCCGTCGGGCCGACCCGGGGCAAGGCGCGCGTGTACATCGACGGGAAGTTCGTGGCGACCGTCGACCTTCGCCGGGCGACGTTCCGACCGAGGGTCATGGTCTTCGCTCGCAACCTGTCCAATGGCGATCACACGCTGCGGGTGCAGGTCCTCGGCACGAGCGGCCGACCGACGGTCGCTGTCGACGCGTTCTACGTGGTGCGACCCCAGTGACCGGGACCCGGGCGACCGGTCTCCCGTCCTCTGGTATCCTGTCGGCCGTCGTGGCGGTCCTCACCCGACGGCCGGCGCCGCATTCGTCTAGAGGCCCAGGACACCGCCCTCTCAAGGCGGAGATCACCGGTTCGAATCCGGTATGCGGTACCAACACTCCCACTACATCTGGTGGTCCGCGCTCGTTTCTGAACACGAGATGTTGTGTTTCCTTATGGTGCTCGGTGGTACCGCACACCTCGGGAGCCCTTATGGGAGGCCTTATCGCGTGCACGCCTGGGCGTCCGGCCGGTCCCGAAGCGCGCATGCGGCACCTACAGCATTTGCCAGGGGTACTGCACGATGCCTCGTCGGGGACCTCGTCGCCTAACTGAGTTGGACCAAGCGTGCGATCTTGGCGACGTGCTCAGCGTCATGCGCGGTCGTGTGCCGGGCGATGTCAAGGATCGACAGCTCACCTTCGACTTCGCAGATCCCCGTTCTCGACCAGGCCGCCGGTTCGAGTTCTTCGAGGAGTCGGGCGTGCTCGAGCCGGACCGAGCTCAACATGGCAAGCGCGCGGTGGAGCCACCGGCCGTGATACTCGTCGTCAGGGAAGAGGGGCACTGCTGGGCGCCTCGTCCGGGATCCGGCGGACGCGCTCGTAGGTCCGTGTTTGCTGTCGAGGAGGTGACAGACGATCTCAACGATCGACCAGTCGGTGCCGTTCGATGAGCTCGAGGTGGGAGCATCGTCGACTTGGCGCACGAGCCCGGAGAGGGTGACGGGTACGGCCCGGTAGGGTCGCGATCAGCTCGCGCTTCTCGTCGTACACACGTTGCCTCCGGCGTCCCCGTCAGCGTCGGGCCCGGATGCCCACGCCTCGCGTGCCGAAGTCGGCGGCGCTCGACTGTTGCGGCGCGCCGACAAACACGTCGGCGCCTGCTACGAGCTCGACGTCCAAGAAGCCAGCAGCAGCGACCAGCGCAGCGAGCTCGTCCGCGAGCAATCCGCCGGCGATGCAGCCGGTCCAGAGGCTGACATCCTGCTTCGAGCTCGCCGAAACGGGCCGTGCGAGGACGATGTCGGCGGCCTGGAGGCGGCCGCCCGGCCGGAGCACACGGTGAATCTCGGCGATCGCCGCGGCCTTGTCCGGGACCAGGTTGAGGACCCCGTTCGAAATGACGACATCGGCCCACCCGGTCTCCACGGGCAGGGCTTCCAGGAGACCCTCGCGAAACTCGACATTGCCGAGCCCGGACTCCGCTGTGTTCAGCCGGGCCTTGGCGAGCATCTCGCTTGTCATGTCGACGCCGATGACCCGGCCTTCCGGTCCTACGAGGCGTGCGGCGATGAGGGCATCCGCGCCGGCGCCCGATCCGCAATCGACGACGTGCTCACCATCTGCGATCGAACCGAGCGCGAACGGGTTACCAGTGCCCGCCATCGAGGCGACCGCGCCCGGCGGCAGCGCCTCGATCCATTCCTCCGGGTAGCCGAGCATCGCCGCCAGGCGGTGTCCCGTGTGGAAATGGAAGCCGCGCTCAGGCTCTGAGGCGACGGCCGCGTACTCGGTGCGGATCGAGGCTCGGAGGGAGGTGACGTCGACGGCCGGCGGATCGAAGATCTCGGTCATGGTCGCGCTCCAAGCTCTTGTGGCGACAGTGCTCGCCGTCGTGTGTGGAGACGACCGTCGAGAGGTGGTTATTCCCGGGCGCGTCCCGGCAGCGTCTCGCCGGCTGCGGGCTTGCGTGCCCGGACGAGCACGCTTGTCGCGATGCGGTCGTGGCGTTCCACCGGCACCCGCGAGCGGAGGAGCGCCAGCAGCGAATCGGTGAACAGCGGATACAGGGCACATTCGGTGATCCCGAATGGCGCGAGCGGCTCGATCGCCACCCCCTGGAAGCCGGCGCGGCGGAGGCCCTTGTAGAGCGCGATCTCGGATAGCGCACCCGACAGGCAGCCGGCCCACGCCGCCGGGTGTGTCTGGATCTCCGGCGGCAGGTCGTGCTCGAGGACGAGGTCCACGATCGCCAGACGACCGCCCGGCCGCAGGATCCGGAACGCCTCGGCGAAGACCCGGACCTTGCGCGGCGAGAGGTTGACCACGCCGTTGCTGATGACGACGTCGACCGTGTCGTCGCCCAGCGGGAGCTCCTCGATCAAGCCCTCCACGAAGCGGACGTTGGTGGAGCCGGCCACGGCCGCCGCCGCGATCGCGCGCGCGACCATGTCCGCGAGGAAGTCCACGCCGACCACCGAGCCGGACGGCCCGACCGCTCGTCCGGCAAGCAGGCAGTCGATCCCGCCGCCGGACCCGAGGTCGACAACGTCCTCGCCAAGTCGCAGGTCGGCATGGCGGACGGGGTTCCCAATGCCGAGCGCCATCCGGACCGTCTCCTCGGGTAGGCCGGCCAGCTCTTCGGGTAGGTAGAAGCGCTCGGCGACCCGGCGGTCGGTCGGACCGACGCCGCCGTAGGTCTCGCGGACGATCGAGCGGATGGCGTCCTGCGACAGCAGGTCGCCACCCTCGATGTGGAGGTCGAGCCCGGTCACGCTGGGCCCTCCGTCGGCATCTCCGCATCGGCGAGCAGGTTCTCGACCCGGGACCGAAGCTCCGGCGGCAAGGGCGGCGCCGCGTCCGTGTCGGCGACCAGCTCGCGCAGGTGGCGGCTGAACTCGAGCTCGCCGCAGCAGCGCTGGCATGTCTGGAGATGGGCCTCGAACTCGGCGACCGGCTTCGCCCCGAGCTCGCGATCGAGATAGGCCCACATCCGGCGAACGGCTTCGTTGCAGTCGATCATGGTGGTTCCTCGTCGGTCGTGGTGACCAGGCCGTTGGCCACGGCGTAGCGCCACAGCCCGCGCTCTAGCTGCTTACGGCCGCGGTGGAGTCGGGAGAGCAGGGTGCCGAGCGGGATGTCGAGGATGGCCGCCGCCTCCTTGCACGAAAAGCCGTGCACGACCGTCAGGAGGATCGGGAGGCGGAAGACCGGCGTGATCGATCCGAAGACCGCCTGGACATCCTCGTCCCGAAACAGCCGCAGGAAGTCGAGGTGGAGTTCGTCCGAGTACGGGAACGGGTCCTCGATCGCGACTGTCTGGAAGAGGGAGAACTCGTCGCCGTCTGGGGCGAGCCCGTCGATGGGCACCGTACGGACCTCCCGTCCTCGCGCACGCATCCGGTCGCGCCAGGCATTCGTCGCGATCGCGAACAGCCAGCCCTTTGCCCGCGACGGGTCGTGGAGGTCGTCGTACCGGCGCATCGCCCGCAGGAGCGTCTCCTGGACAAGGTCCTCGGCGTCAGTTGGGTGGTTCGTCAGGCGGACGCAGAAGCCATACAGCGGCTCCATGTGGACCCGGGCGATGTCTGCGAAGGGCTGCCGCCCGGCAGGCGTCCCGACCGGGGGCAGGCTTCGACGGCTCGCTCGGGTCGCCGGCCTATCCACGGATGCGGTCACTCCACCCTCACGGCTCATCGCGTCTCGCGCGCGAGGTGTCTTCGTCCTTGACGAGCGAGGACGCGTGATTATTCCCGGATCCACCCGCGGATTATCTTCGTCTGCCGCGACGTCCCAGCCATTCGACTCCACCCACAGCGCCGGTTGCCGCCGGCAAGGAGGATGAGATGGCGACGACCACGACACGCAACGGCGTCGACGTCGACCGCCTGGTCGCGACGATCGGGGCCATCCAGGCCGACCCGAGCGTGGCGACGTTTACGTTCCGGGCCGAGAGCACGTGGGACACGGGCGGACGGAACCGCGGTCTGATCGGCGAATTCGAGCATGCGGGAGCAAGGACGACCGAGCGGCCCCAGCCCTTCGAGCTCGTCGGCGACGAACCGCCGGTCCTGCTCGGCACGAATGCCGGGCCAAACGCGGTCGAGCTGGTCCTACAGGCCTTGGCCTTCTGCTACGGCGTCGGCTTCGTGTACAACGCGTCCGCGAAGGGCATCGACATCGACGAGCTCCGGTACGAGATCGAGGGCGATCTCGACCTCCATCGGTTCGTCGGGCTCGGGGGCCCGCGTGCCGGTTTCAGCGAGATCCGAGCCAAGGGCTGGGTCCGTTCTTCGAACGCGACGCCGCAGCAGCTCGAGGAGCTCTGCCAGTACGTCCAGGACACCTCGCCGGTTCGCGACATCCTCACCGACCCGGTCCCGGTGACCACCGACCTCGTTGTGCTCGACTGACTTCGCACGGCCCCGGTCGAATAGGACCGGGGCCGAACTCACGTACGCGCTACGTTTCCGATGCTCACAGACTGGTTCGGTCGCGTCTCGCGCATCCGGATTAGGACGATGAGCCGGAGAGTGCGGTCAAGGCCGCGATGCTCCAGATCGCGACGCGCTGCGACGAATCAAACGCCGAACGACCGACGATCCCGCGTCGCTGTCCTCCATTACGCGTGTCCGGGGATCCGTCGAAAGGCGAGAACCTGCCAAGCGCCGACAGCGTGCGAGCAGGTTCGGGCGAGACCGGCTCGCCGCGCCATCCGATCGATCGCCTCGATCTGGATGACCCTGGCTCGGATGGGTTGCCGTCGCAGCCGCAGAACGACGTTCATGACCACGACCACCTGTCTGACCATCGGCGTATCGCGCGGAACGACGATGCCGAGGACGTGGTGAGCGCGCTCTGCCGCCATGGAGCCGAGTCGCTCCCAATCCGGATAGACATTCAGGACCCGATCGAGGGTCACGATGTCGGCTGGTGGGATCGATGCGACCAGTTCGGTGAAGTCCCCGAGCTGCAGGGTCACGCGTCCTGCCAGACCGCGGCGCGCACTCTCCTCGCGGGCCGCCGCGAGATACGCGGCTGATGCCTCGACGTTGGTGACGCTCGCGGCGTCAGCATCGAGGAGCTCGTATCCGATGACGCCGACGCCCCCGCCGATGTCGAGCACCGTCGCACCGGTAACCCCGTCGGCCACAAGCGCTGAGACGAGGGCCTTCGTCGATTGGCGCGGACCCTTCGTTCGGTAGCTCCGAAGATCGGACGCGGCGACTCGGGGACCGTAGAAGTCGAACGGAGTCCTGCCCGTGGTGGCGGCGGCATCCGCTTCCGGCGGGATCGTCGCGTTCAGCGCGCTCATCATGTGGTCCTCCAGCGATTCGAGCCGCCGCCCCCAGAGGCGTCGGTCACCTTGATGCCGTTAGCAGCCACGCTTTCCCGCTCGTGACCACGCCATCGGCCGCTTCGAACGGAGCGAATCCGGTACGGAGCGCCTGGATCGCGGCATCGATCCGATGCCGCGGCTCGCCGGCAAAGAGGCCCTTGGCCTGAGGGGTCTCTGCGACGAGCCGGACGGCGTCCTCCACGTCCCGCCCCATCACCATCGGCCGAGTGAGCGACACCAGAGACGGGTCCCTGAAACCAGCTTCGGCGACGACGGTGCTGAGTCGATCGCCGTCCGCGAACGCGAACGGACCCGGCCCATCTGGCGCCCCGAGATCGGGCGGACGCCCGAATACGGCGATCGCGGCTTCGACCGCGATCGTGGTCCAGTCGCTCTCCATCGGGCCCCGCCACGCCACGACGGAAAGCTTCCCGCCTGGCCGCAGCGCCCGACGCAGGTTGGCGAACGCGTCGATGGGATCCGTGAAGAACATCGAGCCGAAGCGGCTGATGATGGCGTCGAAGCTCTCCGGCTCGAACTCGTGGGTCTGGGCGTCCGCCTCGATGAACTCGATCTTGGAGTGTCCTGCGGCGTTGGCGCGTCTACGCGCCAGCGCCAGGGCCTGGCTTGAGATGTCGATCCCGACGGCTGTGCCCGGAGCCACCCGGTGCGCCGCCTCGAGGGTCGTGCTGCCGGCGCCGCAGCCGACGTCGAGCACGCTCTGGCCGGGCCTGAGGTCGGCCGCCTCGAGCATGGCGTCCCCGAACTGGCCGCTGGTGCCGTCCCAGCGATCGGCCTCTCGGGCCCAGAACGCATCGGCTTCATCGAGGAATGTTCCGGGACGGATCTGCGAAGCGGTATCTGCCCCGCCGGATCGGATGGCGCTCATCGGTGTACCTCCAGTTGCGAGGTCACCGAGTCTTTCATCCGAGACGAACGCGGCGCATCGGGTGATCACCCCATTTCGGGGAGTGCGACAGCCGAGCCTTACGGAGCGTCTTCGGCGAGGCCGTGCTGCAGGGCGAACAACGTCGCCCCGACGCGGGTCGATACGCCGATCTTGTCGTAGATGTGCTGGATGTGGTGGTCCACGGTCTTCGGGGAAAGGAACAGGACTTCGGCCATCTGGCGGTTCGACAGCCCGCGGATCACGAGGCCGAGCACCTCGACCTCGCGCTCACTCAGTCCGGCCGGCCGGATGGACGCCTTCCGCTGGGCGCGATGGCCGGTGCCGAGCAGGACGGCGTCGAGGATCTCCCGGTCAAACTTCCCGAGCCTGGCTTCGCTGCGCAGGCTCTCGGCAGCTTCGTCCTTCGTCAGCGCCGCGCGATGGGGCCTTGGCTCGAGCTTCGTCTGGTAGGCATCGGCGGCCGCGAGCACCTGGGCGGCGGCTGGCTGGAATGTCGCCGAGAAGCCTCGGTACCCCGACCCGTCCAGGCGCTCGTGATGGAGGCCCGCCAGCGTCCCCAGATGGCCCATCGCGGCGGATCGGGCCAGAACGAGCTCGGTAAGCGACGGGTGGGCTTTGACACGCGCCACCTCGTCGGGCGTCAGCGGCCCTTCCTTGTTCCACACTGCGACTGGCACGCCCGATCGGCCGAGGTCGTGGACCTGGCCCGCGCGGTAGACGTCCGTGGCGTCGCGCTCGGGCATCCCGAGCCGCCGAGCAGCTGACGCAGCGGCAGCGGCGACGCCCGCCGAATGACCGAACGTGTATGGGGACCGAATGTCGGCGAAGTTCCCGATCGCTTCACCGACGCCCTCGAGCTCGGCGGGGGTGAGCCAGCGTGCTGGATCGGGCTCCGCCGATAGGACCGCGTCCCAGGTGGGCTCCGAGTCGAGGCGAGTCAGAAGCTGCGGCGCCAGGTTCGAGAACCGGTCGGCGAGTTCCGGATCGTAGAGCTTGCCTCGCCCGCGCCGTACGACTGCGACCGCCGCATCGACGCCGCCAAGCCGATTGAACAGGTCTGCGTGATGGGCGACGTTGAACACCCGCGCTGGGAGCCTGATGTCCTCGCCTTTTAGTCGCTTGGGGCCGCCGGCACCGTCCCAGCGCTCATGGCACTGCGCCAGAGCCTGGCGGATCGTCGGGCCGATATCGAGCATCTCGCCGACCTGCAGGGCGACATCGCGACAGACGATCTGATACTCGGTCTGGCCTGAGCGAATGGCTGACAGGACCACGCCAACGCGACGGAGCAGCGGCTCGTCGGCTCCGAAGTTCCGGATGACCCAGGCGACGACCTCTCGGGTGCTGCCGGGATCGACCGTGGCGGCATCACCGAGGACCGCAAGCTCGTCGCGTGAGACCTTCGCGAGGAGGGTCCCTTCGACGCTGCAACCGACCGTCCCAAGCAGGGCGACGTAGTAGACGTCGCTCAGTTCGCTCGCGGATATGCCGAGCTTTTCGCCGAGCCAGACGGCCAGCAGGCTACGGCGTAACCCGTGCTCGAGCGGCAGTCCGCCCGCAAGGTCCGTGGCCAGAGATAGCGAGGCCACGACATCTGCGAGTCGAACGTCCGGAGCAGGGTTCGCGCTGCCGAGCATGTCGCCACCATCATCGGAGTCCCCTCAATGTGTTCGTGCGCATCTTCAGCTCATGTCGACGGCACACAGCGCCACAGGTTTCGG
Organism: Candidatus Limnocylindrales bacterium; assembly: GCA_035717785.1. GTDB lineage: Bacteria > Chloroflexota > Limnocylindria > Limnocylindrales > CSP1-4 > SPCO01. The sequence continues at coordinate 606 of DASTIG010000101.1, read as the reverse complement.
GAACCCGCGTAAATCCTGCCATCCGTGGGCCGAGCCGAAGCTGGACACGCTCGTCCAACTCGTCCGCGGCGCTCCGCGCGCGGCGTTCGCTAAGTTCGCACGTGGCGATCCCGGGAGCGGCAAGACCAGGCTGCTCGCCGTGCGATCCGGACAGGCCGCGTTCCCCGAGCGCTTCACGGGTGAAGATTGCTCCCCCTCGGGGCCCGAGCGGTTGCGCGCGAAAGTCATGAAGAAGGCGTCATCTGTCTTTCGGCGCGCCCGTAGAGCACGACCCGCCCCCAGGCTGATCCGCCGTCGTAGATCTCCGCGTATCCGGCAGCGGTCATAAAGTTCCGCAACTCACGGTGGCGATGCGGGAAGTAGTGGGCCGGGCTGCGACGCAACGTGTGGACGAGGTTGTAGAGCCACATGAATGCCAGCATCCACCACGCGTCGCGCGGATAGGTAAGGCCGATCAGGCGAGGGTTGACCGACACCACGGCTGCCATGAGCGCCGACAGGAACGGATAGCAGCAGATCACGGCGTCGAGGGTCACGACATCGGTTGGCGGGGTATCGGCGGCCAGCTCGACAATGTCTCCATAGCGATACGTCACGCGATCGACG
>DASTIG010000100.1:0-4778 GCA_035717785.1 Candidatus Limnocylindrales bacterium | reverse complement strand
GATGGGTCCGTCAAGGTCTCCGACTACCTGAAGTAGTCGGCGGCCAGACCGTCTGTCCATCCGACGGCCGCCCGCTCTCGATCCACGAGGGCGGGCGGCTCCGTATTCGAGGCTCGATCGCCAATGCGTCTCGAACTGAAGGACATCACCAAGCGGTTCCCAGGAGTCCTGGCGAACGACAGGATCTCGATCTCGGCCGACCGCGGCGAGGTCCTCGGGCTCCTCGGCGAGAACGGCGCCGGCAAGACGACGCTGATGAATATCCTGTCGGGTCTCTACCGACCCGATTCGGGCGAGATCCTCATCGACGGGCAGCCCCGTGCGTTCCAGGACCCGGCCGAGGCGATCGAGGCCGGGATCGGCATGGTTCACCAGCACTTCCAGCTCGTGCCGGTCTTCGATGTCGTCTCCGCGGTCGCGCTCGGTGCGGAGACAGTGACGGGCCCGCTCGGCGCGTTCGATCGAGCGGCGGCGCGCAAGCGCATCGTCGAGCTGTCCGAGCAGTACGGCCTGCACGTCGACCCCGACGCTGACATCGAGGACCTCCCGGTCGGTGTCCGCCAGCGTGTCGAGATCCTCAAGGCGCTGTATCGCAAGAGCGACGTCCTCGTGCTCGACGAACCGTCCGCGGTCCTCACCCCCGCCGAGACCGAGGAGCTGTTCGGGATCATCCGCGAGCTCGCCGCGAGCGGCACGACGGTGATCTTCATCACCCACAAGCTCAACGAGGTGCTCGAGGTCGCGGACAGGATCACGGTCCTTCGCCGCGGTCGTGTGGCCGGCACCGTCGAGCCGCAGTCGACCACGCGTGAGCAGCTCGCGAACCTGATGGTCGGGCGTGACGTCGAGCTGCGCGTCGTCAAGGGTCCGGCGGTGCCCGGCGACGTCGTCCTGAGCCTCAAGGACGTGGTGGTCCGCGACGACCGCGACCACGTCGCCGTCAAGGGCATGTCGCTCGACGTTCGCGCCGGGGAGATCGTGGCGATCGCCGGCGTCCAGGGCAACGGCCAGACGGAGCTCGTCGAGGCCATCGTCGGCCTGCGCACGGTCGACTCCGGGTCGATGTCAGTGGACGGCCACGACATCCTGCGGGCCTCACCCCGGCAGGTATCGGACCTCGGCGTCGCGCACATCCCCGAGGACCGCGGACGGGACGGCCTCATCAGTCCCATGACCGTTTCGGAGAACTACATCCTGGATTCGTACCACCGCGCTCCCTACAGCAACGGCATCCGGCTGAACCTGGAAGCGATCCGGGATGGTGCGGCGGTCGGCGTCAAGGAATTCGATATCCGCACGCCGTCGATCCATACCCTGGCCGGCTCCTTGTCCGGCGGCAACCAGCAGAAGGTGGTCGTCGCCCGCGAGTTCTCGCGGCCGGTCAAGCTGGTCATCGCCGCACAGCCGACCCGCGGGCTCGATGTCGGCTCGATCGAGTACATCCACAAGCGGATCGTCGAGCAACGCGACGCCGGGGCGGCCATCCTCATCGTCAGCACCGAGCTCGAGGAAGTGCTGGCGGTCGGTGACCGCATCGCCGTCATGTACGGCGGGACGATCGTGGGCATCGTCGAGGGCGATGCTGCGACATTCGAGACGGTCGGCATGTTGATGGGAGGGGCAGAGTGAACCGGCTGCGGCGTGTCCTCGGTCCGGCGGTCGTCCCGATACTCGCCGTCGTGTCCGCCTTCGTCGTAGGTTCGGTCTTCATCCTCATCACGGACTTCGACAATCTTCAGCGGCTCGGCACCGATCCGATCGGCGCGATCGGCGGCGCGTTCAGCAAGATCATCGAGGCGTACAAGTCTTTGATCCTGGGCGCGCTCGGCGATCCGGCGCGGATCGCAGCCGCCATCCAGGGCGGTCAACCGCGCCAGATCGCCGCGGCCATAAGGCCGATCACGGAGACGCTCGTCGCGGCGACGCCGCTGATCTTCACGGGCCTCGCGGTCGCAGTGGCGTTCCGGACCAGCGTGTTCAACATCGGTGTCGAGGGCCAGTTCATCCTGGGCGCCTTCGGCGCGACCGCGGCTCTGCTCGTCCTGCGTGACCTGCCGGCGCCGCTCCCGCTCATCGGTGCGACGATCGCGGGCGTACTGACGGGCGCGGTGTGGGGCTTCATCCCGGGCTTCCTCAAGGCGCGGACCGGTGCGCATGAGGTCATCACGACGATCATGCTCAATTACGTTGCTGTGCAGATCGTCCTGTTCGGCCTGCGCTCCGACTTCCTCCGCCAGGAAGGAAGCTCGCAGCCGATCTCCAAAGTCCTGACACCGATCGCACGCGTCCCGGGCATCTTTGACATCTTCGGGCTGCCGTCGATCCGGCTCCACTACGGCTTCGTCCTCGCGTTGATCATGGCCGCGATCGTGTCGTGGTTCCTGTTCAAGACGACAAAGGGCTTCGAGCTCCGATCCGCGGGCTTCAACCTCACGGCCGCCCGCTACGCGGGCATGAGCGCGAGTGGCTCGATCATCCTGGCTATGACGATCTCGGGTGGGCTGGCCGCGTTGGGTGGGTCGATGGAGGTCCTCGGCACCGTGCCGCAGATGTCGAACGACATCAGCCCTGGCTTCGGCTTCAATGCGATCGCGCTCGCCCTGCTCGCCGGCAACCGGCCATTCGGCGTGGTCCTCGCCGCCCTGCTGTTCGGCGCGCTCACGAGCGGTGGCGGGCTGATGCAGGTGCAGACCGGGATCCCGCTCGCTCTGCTGGTCTTCATCCAGGCGCTGGTGATCATGTTCGTCGCCGCGCCGGATCTCGTCCGGTCGATCTGGCGGTTGCCGACGCGACGCGTGACCGATGAGGCGCGAGCATGACCGCCGCCGCCGTCAGCTATGACGCCGACATGGGAACCGCCGCCCGTCGGGCTCTCCGGGCAGCGCGGATCCGCGGTGCCATCTTCGCGGGGATCGGACTCCTGGCCTTCAACGCGGCACGGACAAGCTTCGACGTCCCCGCCACCTTTTCCTTCTGGGTCGATCACCAGGGCGGCACTGCGTTCGCGATCACGACGAGCGTCGGCGTGCTCTGGCTCCTGGCCGGCGTGGCCTCAGGTGCTTCCGGCATCGCGCAACTCGTGCGCGGGCCGACCTTTCCGTGGCGGCGCACCCTCGTCGTGGTCATCCCGGTCTTCATCGCGGCGATCCTCGCCTCGCTCCTCGCGGGCCGCCCGGCGAACATGACCGGCGTGTTCTCGGGCAGCCTCGAGCTCGCGGTGCCGATCACCCTGGGCGCGTTCGCCGGCATCCTGTCCGAGCGGAGCGGCATGCTGAACATCGCGATCGAGGGCAAGTTCCTGATCGGCGCGTGCGCCGCAGCGATCGCCGCGAGCATCACCCAGAACGTGATCGTCGGCGTCCTGGCGGCGGTGATCGCCGGCGCCCTGGTCGGCTTGCTCCTGGGCTGGCTTGGGATCCGCTACAAGGTGGACCAGATCATCTCGGGTATCGTCATCAACATCGGTGCCCTCGGGATCACCAACTTCCTGTTCCTGCGAGTCCTGTCCAAGAACACCGAGCTGAACACGCCGGCGACCGTCGAGAAGATCAAGCTGCCCGTCCTTTCGGACATCCCGGTCCTCGGTCCGCTGCTGTTCTCCGGCACTCCCTACCTCTACTTCACGGTCATCGTGATGATCTTCCTGACCTACATGTTGTTCCGGACACGCTGGGGGCTGCGGCTTCGCGCCTCGGGCGAGAAGCCCTCCGCAGCGGGCACGGTCGGTATCGACGTCCTGCGCATCCGCTATCGGGCGATGCTGCTGGCCGGCATGCTGGGTGGGCTGGCGGGCTCGTACCTGAGCCTGTCGACCGCCGGCAGCTTCCAGATGAACATGAGCGCTGGACGCGGGTTCATCGCGCTCGCCGCCGTGATCTTCGGGGCGTGGCACCCGGTCTATGCGTTCGGCGCGGCGCTCGTGTTCGGCTTCTCGGACGCGACACAGGCGCTGCTCTCGATTCTCGGCGTCGACGTCCCACCACAGTTGCTGAACAGCGTTCCGTACATCGTCACGATCATCGTGGTCGCGGGCGTCGTCGGGCGCGTGCGCGGACCGGCCGCAGCCGGACAGCCGTACGACCAGGGTTGAGCGGGTGAGCGCCGGCTATCCGAACGGGTCGGGACCGGTGCACGCGGTCCCGACCGTCTTCGGTGCGGAGGCGGCACCGCGCGGCGCACCGGTCGGGACGGTCGAGCGGCCGCTCCCGCTCATCATCGACAGCGACCCTGGGCTGGACGACGCGTTGGCGATCGGCCTCGCCCTGGCCCGCCCCGAGTTGGATGTCCTGGCGGTCACGACGGTCGGCGGAAATGCCGACGTGCGGCACTGCACCGAGAACGCGCTCCGCCTCCTCCATGCATACGGCCGTGATGACGTGCCGGTCGCCGAGGGCGCCGCGGGACCGATCGTCGGCAGCGTCGTCCGTGCCACCGAGGTGCACGGCGAAGGCGGCATCGGCACCACACAGCTCCCACCGGCGACCGCCACGGCCCGACCGGAGGGAGCCATCGAGCTCATCGCGCGCGAGCTGCGCGATCATCCGGAGCCGTTGGTCATCGCGCCGATCGGCCCGCTGACGAACATCGCACTCCTCCTGCGGCTCTACCCGGAGCTCGCGTCGCGCATCGCCCATCTGTCGATCATGGGTGGCTCGATCGGGGAGGGGAACAGCACCGTCTCGGCCGAGTTCAACATCTACGCCGATCCCGAGGCGGCCGACATCGTGTTCCGGTCCGGGATCCCGATCACGATGATGGGCCTCGACGTCACCCACCAG
>DASTIG010000099.1:0-9259 GCA_035717785.1 Candidatus Limnocylindrales bacterium | reverse complement strand
GTAAAGAGCTCAGCGGTGTCGTAGACCGCCTGGCCGTCGACGGGATCGGGGAACGGCGGGCCGGCTGCCGCGGCGATGCCGGGCAGCGCCAGACCGAGTGCAGCCAGGACCGCGAGGACGGCCGCGATCGGCCGGCGGCGGACGGGGCGCTCCATGTCCCGCAGCATACCGGGGCGTCAGCCGAGACCGGCGAGCGTCCCACGCCGCCGGCCGAGGGTCAGGGCCCCGTCTATGGCGAGGAGGACCTGCGGCGGCCGCGGGCGCCCGTTGTACGCGGATCCGAGCGACGCCGCGTAGGCGCCGGCGTCAGCGACCGCGACGAGGTCCCCGCGCCGCAGGGGAGGGAGGTCATGCGTCCCGAGCGAATCTGTCGATTCGCAGATCGGGCCCTCGACGCGGACCGGGGACAAGTTGTCCGGGCCAGACGTCGGATCGACCGGACGGCCGGCGGACGTCAATGCGACGATCGGGTGGCGCGCGCCGTACAGCGCGGGACGGATGAGCTCGGTCATCCCCGCGTCCAGGATCACCTGGCGTCCGGCGCGGTCGCGCATATGGAGAACGCGGGCGACGAGCCACCCCGCCCGCGCCACCAGCGCGCGTCCCGGCTCGATAGCCAGTCGCGTCGGTCGCCGATCATCGGGGACGGACTCCAGCAACGGGCCGACCTCGCGCGCGAAGCGTTCCGGGCTCGGTGATGGTTCATCGGTCGGACGGACCGGGAACCCACCACCGAGATCCACCGTATCGAACGTCTCGATCGAGCCGCGCCAGAGGGCGGCCAGCGCCAGCGCCTTGCGCACCGCGTCGCGCCACGCATCGACCGCACCGAGCTGCGACCCGACATGGAGGTGGATGCCGCGCGAGCGAAGCGGGCCGTCGGGCCCGCCACCGGCCTCGATCGCCGTGCCGATCTCCGTCTCGGTCATGCCGAACTTCGTTGCCCCGGCTCCGACGGCGAGGCCGGTCAGCGTCTCGGGCACGACATCGGGGTTGAGCCGGTACAGGACGTCGATGCGCGGCGCATAAGCGCGGGTCGCCGCCACGGCGAGCGCCTCGGCCTCCTCCGGCGACTCAACGGCGATCCAGCGCAATGGTTCGCCGTCGTTCGCAGCGCGCACGGCCGCCCGCAGGTCGGCCGGGGTCTTGCCGATCCCCTCGAGCGTGATCCGCTCGTTCGGGACGCCTGCGCGGCGCGCTAGCGCCCACTCCCCGCGCGACACGACATTCGCCCCGAAGCCGCGCTCGGTCACGGCGGCGATCACGGCCGGGACATCGTTCGCCTTGACCGAGTACTGCCGGATGATCGGGTCGGGAAACGCGGCCGTCGTGTCCGCGCACGCTGCGGCCAGCGTCGCGAGATCGGTGACGAAGACCGGCGTGCCGAAACGGGCGGCGGCTCTTCGGAGGGCCGCCGCTTGTCGTGCGCTGAGCGTCAGTCCGGGACCGCCCTGCCCACCAGCGCCCCGACGATCGAGATGGCGATGCCACCGATCACCGCAGCGACGATCGCGTCGATCGACAGGTCTGGCGGAAAGCCGCCGACCGTGAACGTGATGCCGACGAGGCTCGACACCCAGGCGATCAGCAGCAGCAGGCCGGCGTTGATGACGAGCCCGAACAGACCGAACGTCATCATCGTCAGTGGCAGCGAGAAGAGCTTGATGATCGGCTTGATGAAGCCGTTGATCACGCCGGCGATCAGCGCCACGACGATCAAGCCCGAGATGTTGTCGCCGTAGTCGATCTGCGGCAGCAGAAAGGCGACGATCGCGAACGTGACCGCCGTCGCGAGCGTCCCGATGATGAAACCACGCATCCTGATCCCTCCCGATTTGTCGTTCCCCAGCGCGAGGATAGCCCCTCAGCGAAGCAGGAATCCCGTCCCGAGCGGGTCGCGCGGGTCGAGCGTGAACAACGCCTCCCCGGTCCGGTATGCGGATCCCTCGATCTCGGTGATCACCGATGCGTGTCCGCCGATCAGCGGGCCGTCGCCCACGACCCACGCATCGAACACGGAATCGATGATCGATCGATGGCGGAAAGGCTCGCCGGCGGCCAGTTCGCGGCGAGCGTGCAGCACCGCCAGCCGCGCTGACGTTCCCGAGCCGCACGGCGAGCGGTCGATCTCGCCGTCGGCGAAGACCGTCACGTTGCGCTGCTCCGCCGGCCCGAGACGCTCCCAGAAGATCACGCCGTAGATCCCGGCGAGATCCGGCTCGTCGGGGTGGACGACCGAGAGCGAGCGCTGGAGTGCCGGGCGCAGCTTGCGTTGCAGGTCGATGAGCAGGGGGAGATCCGCCGTCTCGAGCCGAAGGCCGAGCGGAGCGGCCTCGACGATCCCGTAGAACGCGCCGCCGAACGCCACGTCGAGCGTCAGCAGTCGGTCACCGAGCCTGACGGTCACGTCCCGCGCGAGCAGGAAGGACGGGACGTTGCGGAAGCGGACGGCCTCGACCTGGCCATCCGCGTCGAGGCGGGCCGTGCAGGCCAGCCGGCCGCTCGGCACGTCGACGGTGACGTCGACCGAGCGGGCCCCTGACGCGGCCGTGACACGACCCGTCTCAACGGCCCACGTCACCAGTGCGATCGTCCCGTGGCCGCACGCCGTCGAGTAGCCCTCGTTGTGGAAGAACACGACGCCGAGATCGGCCCAATCGTCGTTCGGCGGCGTGACGAACCCGCCGTACATGTCGGCATGACCGCGTGGTTCATTGACGATGAGCCGGCGAACATCATCGAGGTGGTCAGCGGCCCAGCGTCGCCGCTCGAGGACCGTGCGACCCTCCAGCTCCGGGATTCCCCCGGTCACGATCCGGAACGGCTCGCCGGCCGTGTGGTAGTCCACGGTCCGGATCGGGCGCTGGAGGGTGTCCGGGTCGCCGCTCACCTTGCCAGGAGTCCCTCGAGCCGGGCCTTGACGGCAGGCCACTCCGGGGCGATGACGCTGTAGTACGCGGAATCGCGGATCGACCCGTCGGGCATGATCGTGTGGCGACGATGGACACCCTCGAAGGTCGCGCCGATCCCGAGTAGGGCCGTCCGCGACTGGACGTTCCGGGCGTGGGCCTTGAATTCGACGCGCTCTGCCTTGAGCGTCTCGAATGCGTGGCTGAGCTGGAGCAACTTCGCCTCGCGGTTGGCACCAGTCCGCTGGAACCCGGTCCCGATCCATGTCCAGCCGATCTCGAGTCTGCGATTTTCCGGAACGATCGTCATGTAGCGGCTGCTCCCGATCGCCCGGCTCGACGCGATGTCGATCGTCGCAAACGGGACTTCCGTGCCGGCCTCGGCATTCGCCAGCGCCACCTCGAGCCACGCTCGCAGGCGGGCGTCGGTGATCGGCTGCGTGATCGTCCACCGCCAGATCGCATCATCGAACGCGACGCGTGCGAGGTCCTCGAGGTGGCGGTCGGTGAGCGGCTCCATCCGGACGCGCTGCCCCGTCAGCGTCACCGGCGTCACCCACGTCTGTCCCATCTGCCGATGGTAGCCGGGCCGCGATCGGTTTCGGTCATCGGCGGGCATCGCCTCTAGACTTCGGCGATGCCCGCTTTCCACGACACCTTCCAGGCGTTCCTCGACGCGTTCGTCGAGCTCGAGCCGGTCGCCGCGACGTCGATCGGCGACCACCGATACGACGGGCGCTGGCCCGACGTGACAGCCGACGGCCGTCGGGCGCGGCTCGCGTTCATCGAGGAATGGAGTGGCGTGTTCGGCGCCCTGGCGGCGACCGATCTCACGCGCGACGAAGCCATCGATCGCGACCTCGTGCTCCAGGAGCTCGACGCGATGCGGTTTTCGGAGCTCGAGCTGCGAGACGATGCGTGGGACCCGCTGACGTGGGTGTACCTGCTCGGCGATGGGCTCTTCCCGCTCCTCGCCCGTGAGTTCGCGCCGCTGGCCGATCGACTCGCGAGCGTGGCGCAGCGGCTCGAGGATCTGGAGGCCGTGACCGACGCGGCGCGCGAGACGTTGGTCGGTGCCGGACCGGGCCGCCCGGTCGGCCGGTTCCAGACGGAGACCGCGTTGGAGCAGCTGCCCGGGGTCGTCGACCTGATCGACGAGGCGCTCGCGGCGGCCGAAGCCGCGCGATCGTCCGATCCGGCCGTCGCCGAGCTGCGGCCGCGGCTGGACGATGCGGCGGGCGCGGCCAAGGCGGCGCTCGATCGATTCGAACGCCACCTGACCGACGAGGTCCTCCCGAAAAGCGAGGGCGACGGCCGCCTGGGCACCGACCTGTTCGCTCGCAAGATGCGGCACACGATGCGCTCGGACACGCTCACCCCGGAGCGGATCCTCGAGGCGGCCGACCGGGAATACACCGCGATCCGTTCCGAGATGGTTCGGCTCGCGCGCGACCTCTGGCCGACCTGGCGGGGCGACGAACCCGTCCCGACCGAGGAAGGCACCCTCGTCCGCGGCGTCCTCGACACGATCGCAGACCAGCATCAGGACCCGGCCGATCTGCTCGACTTCTGCCGCGAGGAGGTCACGCGGATCGATGCGTTCTGCGTTGAGCGCGACCTGATCGGCATCGTCGACGAGCCGCTCGACATCCGCTGGACGCCGGTCTTCCTGCGAGCCTACGGCGGCGCGATGCTGATCTCGCCGGGACCGCTCGACAAGGGACTCACAACCTTCTTCGCGATCACGCCGATCCCGGACGAGTGGTCGCCCGAGCAACGCGAATCGTACTTGCGCGAGGACAACGACCGCATGCTACGGCTCCTGTCGATCCACGAGGCCGTGCCAGGCCACTACCTCCAGGGCGTGTACGCCAACCGCTCGTCATCGCTGCCGCGCAGCATCTTCCAGAGCGGACTGTTCGCCGAAGGCTGGGCGGTCTATGTCACCCAGGTCATGATCGACGCGGGTTACGGCGCCGACGATCCGGCGCTGTTGCTCAACCACTGGAAGTTCTACCTGCGGTCGGTCACCAACGCGATCATCGACGCCCGGATCCACTGCCACGGGATGACCGAGGACGCGGCCGTCGCCCTCATGGTCGACGGCGGTTTCCAGGAGGAGGCCGAGGCCCGCAACAAGTACAAGCGCGCGCGGTTGTCCTCGACCCAGCTGTCGACCTACTTCGCGGGGTCGATGGAGATGTGGGACATCGAGCTCGAGGCACGCCGGCGCGCGGCCGGGGCCGCAGGCGCCGATGCGTCCGCGGTCCGTCCGGGCGCCCTACCCGGCGGCTTCGGCGAGACCCCGGGCTTCCGCTATCGACAGCACCTCGAGTCGGTCATCGCTCACGGCGCTCCGCCGACCTCGCTGCTGCGCCGCCTCCTGACCGAGGCGCCGGCTGGCTGAGGTGCTCCAACAGCGCATCGACCCGGTAGCCGGCTTTCTCGGCTGCCCGAGTGAGACGGTCCACCAACTTCTTGTCCGGGTCGCGGCCGGTCTCGATGGCATCCAGGCGGACGGCCCACCGGAGCAGGTTCGCGAAACGTTCGCGGTCAAGCCACTCCACGCCTTCCCACGTGTTGAGCCCCATGGCCGCGCGGATCGGGTCGCGCGTGAGCCAGCCCTCGAGGAGGCGCAGGTCGGCCTGCCGCCCGCGACCCCGGATGGTGGACGGGCGCGGCAGCGCGAGCAGCACCCGGACGAGGTCGGCCGCGCCCCAGGCGCCCCCTTCGTCGATGCCGACCGACCGGAACCCGGATGCCACGACCGGGGCCAGGCGCAGCTCGTCGTACCACGCCAGGCTCGTCAGTCCCACGTCAGCTCCCGGGGCGAGCTCGCCTAGGCGCGACAGGACCAGCCAGCCGAGCAGGGCCGCGCGGTCCCCGCGCGACAGCCCGCCGGCGCCGTCGCGGTACGTGGCCGACGCCTCGTCGCGGATGCGTGCGGCCGTCAGCACTGGGTCACCCGACACGCGTGTCGCCGTCGCCACCGCCCCCAGCACGGCCGACAACCGCTCCTCGAGCACATCGAGATCGGCGTCCGTAGCCGTGCCGTCGAGGACGGCCGCGATGTGGCCGTCGTCGAACAGCGCCCGGAGCGGCTCGTGGACGGGCTCCAGCAGGAGCTCACGGAGCGCTTCGTCGAGAGACGCCACCCCACGGCCGCTGAGCCGTTCGGCGAGGCGGCGCCACTGCCCGGCGACGCCGTCCGCCAGCTCACGGAACTCCCAGAACACGTGGCCCTGGTACGCATCGAGGGCCATCCACAGCCCGCGCTCGCGGATGTCGCGGCACGAGCGCAGGTAGGCAAGGCCCGTGCGGGCGTCGCGGAAGGTCACGAAGATCGAGGGGTCGTCGGGCAGGCCCAGGCCCTCGGCGAGCGACCGGCGGACCAGGCGCTTGGCCCCGCTCGCCGACTTGCGCGCGTACGCCGTCGACTCGCGGATCGTGCCGGCCGTCGAGCCGAAGCGGTCATGGAACACCACGAGCGAGCGCGTCGGGCCGTGGCCGTTCGAGTAGGCCAGGACGTTCTCATCGATCGCGCCGCCGTCGGTATGGAAGTCGAACATCAGGAAGTCGTGCGCCTCGGCGAACCAGTCCCGCCGGTGGAGCAACGGGAAGATCTCGCGCTCGTGTCGCTCCACCAGCCAGCGGTCCGGCTGCTCCTCGAGTGTCGCGCGGCGGTACTCCATGCCGTACTTCTCGCCGAACCCCTCGACCTGGCCGTGACCGAGCATCGGCAACCCGGGCAGCGTCGCGAGGACCGTCGCGGCGCCGAAGTACTTGTCGCCCTTGCCGAACTGCTCGAGCGCCGTCTCTTCGTCCGGGTTGGTCATGAAGTTGACGTACCGCTTGAGGATCTCCGGATCGAACTCGAGAGTCTCGCGGATGAGTTTCCGGTAGCCGGCCACGTTCTCGTCGCGGAGCATGTGCATGAACGCGCTGTTGTAGACCCGGTGCATGCCGAGCGTCCGCACGAAGTAGCCCTCGAGCATCCAGAACGCCTCGGCGAGCAGAAGGGTGTCGGGTACCTCGGCTGCGACACGGTCGACGACCTCGCGCCAGAACTCCTTCGGCATCCGTTTGTCGAACTCGGCCTGGCTCATGGCGTACTCGGCGCGCGACGGGATGCTGTCGGTGGCCGCCGGTTCGGGCCACCACAATCGCCGCACGTGGCGTTTGGCCAGCACCATCGCTGCGTCGAATCTGATCACCGGGAACCGCCGGGCGACGTCGAGGATCGTCTGGACGACCTGCTCACGGACCTCCGCCTTCAGGAAGTCGAGCTGGGCCGTGTCGTTCCAGGGAAAGCTCGTCCCATCGTTGCCGTGGTAGATGAACTGCTCGTCGCCGCTCGCTCGATCGAACCGCTTGAAGACGACCGCGGCATCGCTGTCGTTCCAGTAATGGTCCTCGAGGACGATGCCCGCCGGCTCGTCAGGCGCCAGGTCGGGACCCGTGAACGTGTACGCAGGGTAGGGCGGTCGCGGCAGTGCCAGGAACCATTCGGGGTGGTCGATGACCCAGCGCGAATCGATGCCCATGTGATTGGGGACCATGTCGCTGGCCAGACGGATGCCGCGTGTCCAGGCCCTGTCGCGCAGGTCGGCGTAGGCCCCCTCACCGCCGAGGTCATCGGCGATCCGGTAGTCGTCGAGGGAATAGGCCGAGGCGACCGCGTCGGGGTTACCGCGCATGCGCTTGATCCGCTCCGACGCCTTGGACCGCTGCCACAGGCCGATGAGCCAGAGACCGGTGACACCCCACGACGCGAGCCGGTCGAGCGCCTCGTCGGGCACCGCGTCGAGGGTCCGGATGTCGCGCTGGAACGTCCGCGACAGCTGATCGAGCCACACGTACGTGCTCTTGGCCACGAGCACGAGCCGGGGCATCCAGGCCGAGTCGACGGAGAACCGCTCCGGTTCGTCGGCGAGGCCACCGAACGACGGGGGATGGACCTCGCGGCGGTCCCCGCCGCCGCCGAACCGCTGGTGGAGCCCGCGTTCCTCCTCGGCCATGATCCCGATCGCGATGCCGAGCCGCCCGATGAGCGATTCGAGATCCGAGCCGAGCAGAGGGCCCCACGTATCACGGACGTACCGAAGCTGCCCGGACAGCGACGTTGGTGCATGGCGCGCCGGGGCACGCAGCAGGTCGACGAGCGAGGCCTTCGTGCCATCGCCAGGGTCCAGCACCGCCCCCGCGTCGAACGCCTCCTCGAGGCCAGCTATCGCCTCCTGGTAGCGCGTCCCGTCGGCGAGGATCCGATCGTCCACGAGCTCCCGCAACGGGCCGATCGCCGGGTTTTCGTTGGCGACCCGGGTGAGCAGCAGCTCCTCGAGACGTGCCAGCGCGGGCTCCGGCTCAGGGCCGACTCCCGGGAACGCGGCCGCGAACCGATCGAGCAGACGGTCGAGGTCGTCCCGGAGATCGCGCCGTACCTCGCGCATCGCGGTGGCCATCGTCGGTCCGCCCGCAGCGGCCTGGCGCATGACCAACAGGTGGCCGACCTCGTGGAGGAGGCCGAGCGCGCCGATCTCACCCGCCGATACGCCCGGTGCCTCCGGCGGGCGTGCCTCGTTCATCCGCTGGGCGAGGACCCTGATCGCCGCGACGTCGGCGACGGCGAGATCGCCGCGAAGGCCGAGGAGGACCTCGTCGATGCCGTACCGATCGCGCGCCGAGCGACGGACGTGGAAGTCTCGCCGAGCCAGGCCACCCATCGTCGAAGGATGGCATGCGCCCGTAGCCACCGTCAGCCGGCAGGTACCTCGGCGAGTCTCTCGGCGGGTCGCTCAGCCGCGACGTGGTCGATCGCCCGTCGAAGCAGCTCCAGGCCGGCCGGATCGAACTCGTACGACCACGGTCGGATCCGATCGCGGTCGTGCATCTGCCGATCCAGACCGGCGGCGAGCGCCTCACGGGACAGGAGGATCAGGTCGGACGTCTCGTCGACGACCTTCAGCCGGTCGGTCTCACCGATCAGCGCTGGGACGATCTCGATGCCGGTCGTCCCCGATATCTGGAGGGTCTCGAGCATGTTCTCCGCACCGCGCTCGTTCGCGCACACGAGCCCCACGCGGGACCCTGGCGGGAGGCCGGCGATCTCGTGAACAAGTTCCAGGTAGCCCGGCCCGATGAGCATCGCGACGACCGGCACCTGGCCGGCCGCCAGGACCTGGGCTTCGTCGGCATGGAACGTGGTGGTCGCGACGATGTCGTAATGGAAGCGTTCGAGCCGCTCGGGCAGGTCGTCGATGAGCGCCCCCTCGGCCTCGATCATGCCGGGGAACGCGTCGACGAGCCGCTCCGCGTCGTAGCCGGCGTCGGCGCTGGTGCATTCCGCGAAC
>DASTIG010000098.1:0-8451 GCA_035717785.1 Candidatus Limnocylindrales bacterium | reverse complement strand
GGTCGGCAGCGATCGCGGCCGGCTCGCCACGGATCTCGCGTTGGGCCGGTGGCGCGTACGTCGGGTCAGGGACGGTCCGGACGAGGACTTCGACCGATCTCGTGATCGGCGTCGTTCGACCGACGTCGCGGCACGCCGAGTCGAGCGCCTCGAGCAGCCGCGGCACCTCATCGAGCGAGCGCAGGCCGCCGTTCCAGTGATCGGCCAGCTCCGCCGTCAGGCGCAGCATCCGCGGACCGTTCGCCCCGACCATCACCGGAAGGCCATCCGGCCGTGGACCGCGCGGCTCCAGCCGGGCGGAGCGGGTGCGGATCGTCCGCCCGTCCAGGGTCGATCGCCCGCGGCGGAGCATGTCGGTGATGACGCGGAGCCCGTCCTCGAACCGCCGGAACCGATCCTCGAACGCGATCCCGTAGCTGGTGAACTCCGGCTCGTTCCAGCTCGCGCCGACGCCGAGGATCACCCGTCCGTCACTCACCTCGTCCAGCGTCTCGGCCATCTTCGCGAGCAGAGCCGGGTTCCTAAGTGGCATAGCGAGGACGTACGGGCCGAGCGCGACGCGGGTCGTGGAGGCGGCAAGGGCGGACAGCAAGGTCCACGACTCCCAGGCGCCTCGCCACTCGCCCCCCGGATCGCCGAATCCGACATGGTCCGAGACCCAGAGCGCATCGAAGCCGATCGCCTCGGCGGTCTGTGCCATCTCCCGGATGTCGCTCCAGCGCGGCGTCCGTCCATCCATCGAGCCCTCGACGTATGGCAGGTTCAGACCGAGCTCCATCACGCTCCTAGCGTCGCTCAACGTCAGGCGACCGAGCCTACCAGCGTGGGCAGACTGGACCGAGCGCATAGGATGGACGTTCGTCGCTCGATTGACGCGACTCCGGGGATCTCCTGCATGCACCTCCGCCTCGACGCCGCCGCATGACCACCGAAGGACGGTTCTGTCCGACCTGCGGGACGAAGCGCACGGGCTTCTTCCGGTTCTGTTCGTCGTGCGGCTTCGATTACGACGAGCTGCTGCCGAAGGCGCCAGCGTCGATGCCGGTCGCGCCGGGCCAGGTCGCGCTGCCACAGACCCCCGTCTGGCCGAAGCCTGTCGCCTGGCCGCCTGCGACGCCGGAGGCTCCGGCGGAGCCCGTGCCCGAGACTCCTCCGTCCGCCGCACCTGCGCCGCCGGCCGCCGCGTCGGGACCCCCGCCTGCGACCTTCCCGACGACCCTGACTCCGGCGCGCCCATCGACCCCCGACACGGTCGAGACGGTCCGCCCCGAAGGGGTCACGGTCGCACCGAAGTCACGCGAGCGGACCCTCGTCCGCGTCGCGATCATCGCGCTGGCCGGTCTGCTGGCCCTGAGCGCCATCTCGAACGCCATCAACTCGCGGACGTCGTCCGCAACGGCCCCCCCGACTGTGGCTCTCGGAACGCCGCTCGTCGTCGAATCGCCGGGTACGGGCAGTACGCCCCCGTCGCCCGGCGTGACGTTCGGTCCGTCCGGGCAGACACAGTTCGCGGTGGTGACGAGCGTGACGGACGGCGACACCGTCCGGGTCGACATCGATGGCAAGGAGTATCCGCTGCGCTACATCGGGATCGATGCGCCCGAGGCCAATGCATACGATCCCACGCTCAAAAGCTTGGCCGACGCGGCGACCGAGGCCAATCGAAGGCTCGTCGAGGGCCAGGACGTCTACCTCGAGCGCGAGATCTCGGACACCGATCAACTCTCTCGCCTCCTTCGCAACGTGTGGCTCATCGGGTCAGAAGGCGAGTACGTCCTGGTGAACCTCGAAATGGTTCGTGGCGGCCTGGCGCAGGTGGCGACCGTCCCACCCGACGAGAGATACAAGGACCTCCTAACGCTCGCGCAGGACTCGGCGAAGACCGCGTCCCTCGGTCTCTGGTCGCCTGCCGCCTCTGACTCGGCCGGTTCGTCACCGGCGACCGTCGCTGCGTCGCCACTCACGCTGGTCGGTGGTGGTGGATCGGACTGCCACCCGTCGTACACGCCGTGTCTGCCGAACGTGACCGATCTCGACTGCTCCGAGGTCCGTGCGATGGGCGCCGCGCCGGTCACCGTCAAGGGGCCGGATGACTATGAGCTCGATGCAGAGGACGACGGCCTTGGCTGCGAGTAACGGATCCGGGCGCCGCGCGCAGGGCCCCGGATCAGCCACCGACGCTTCGGCGGGTTCTCCGGAGGCGGCGCAGACTTGACCTCTCGACCGGCGGATCGCGCCGGCGACGGAGGACGTGACATGAACCTATTCGGCCGGAAGAGCGATGCCGATCGAGACCGCAACCAGGGCAACGCCGACGAGCAGGCACTCGCGCGCTACCGGTACATGCTCCGGTCGGCACCGCCCGAGGACATCGAGCGAGCGCACGAAGAAGCTTTCGCGAAGCTGACACCCGAGCAGCGGCGTCAGGCGCTCCAGGCGCTTGCCCAGGTCGTGCCGCCGAGCGAGATCCGCGGCGACGACCCTGCATCGCTCGCACGGACCGCGACGCGGGCAGAGATCCGCCAGCCGGGCACCATCGAACGCGCCTGGGGCGGCGGTGGTCCGGGCCTCGGCACCTGGTTCCTCTCGACGCTCGCAGCGAGCTTCATCGGGACCGCGATCGCGCAGTCGTTCTTCGACAACGACCCTGGTAGCGGCGGCGAGTCAGCCGACGCCGGCGACTCCGGCAGCGATTCCGCGGGCGACGACTACGGTGGCGATGTCGCCGAGGCCGACACGGGTGGCGAATTCGGTGGCGGCGACTTCGGAGGCGGCGATTTCGGTGGCGGGGACTTCGGGGGCATCTAGCCGCTAGGCCGCTCCGACCTCCCACCGATCGAGCGTTGCCGATGGCCCGCATCCTCCTCTATACCGGGAAGGGCGGCGTCGGGAAGACGAGCATCGCGGCTGCGACGGCGCTCCTCTGCGCCGACCGCGGCCTTCGGACCATCGTCCTCTCGACGGACATCGCCCACAGCCTCGCGGACGCCTTCGACATGCCCCTCGGCCCCGAAGCGACGCCGATCGCGCCAAATCTCGATGGCCAGGAACCGGACGTCTACTACAACATCGCACGCTACTGGCGGACGATCCAGAACTACGTATCGGAACTCTTTGCGTGGCGCGGCCTCGACGAGGTCCTGGCCGAGGAGATGACCGTGCTACCGGGCATGGACGAGCTCGGGAACCTCCTCTGGATCGCCGACCACGTCGACTCGGGCAAATACGACGTCATCGTGGTCGACGCGGCGCCGACCGGCGAGACGCTCCGCCTCCTATCGCTGCCCGATGCCAGCCGCTGGTGGATCGAGCGGATCGCCCCGATCGGCCGGCGCGTGAGCCGCCTGGGGCGACCGATGCTCGAGCGAGTCCTCGGGATCCCGATCCCGAACGACGAGGTGTTCGTCGCGGCGGAGCGGCTCCTCGACCGCCTCGCAGACGTGCATCGGTTGCTCAGCGACCCAGATCAGACGTCTGTTCGGATCACCGTCGCCCTCGACAAGCTGTCGGTCGCCGAGGCGCGCCGGTCATTCACGTACTTCCACCTGTTCGGCTATCCAAGCGACATGATCATCGCCAACCGAGTGCTGCCGGCGGATGCCGGTCCGTTCTTCGCCCGCCTGCGCGACGCGCAGCAGCGGTACCTGCCGATCCTCGATCAGGAGTTCGGGCCGGTGCCCGTCCGGACGATCCCCCAGTTCGACCACGAGATGGTCGGAGTCGACCAGTTGCGCGAGATCGGCGTGGCCCTATTCGGCGACGGCGACCCGACAGCGGTGCACTACCGTGGTCGACCCTACAGGGTGAACCTCGAGGACGGGATGTACGTGCTGCAGGTCGCCCTGCCGTTCACCGAGAGAGGCGAGGTGCACCTGTCACGCCGCTCAGACGAGCTGGTGTTGCACGTCGGAGCATGGCGGCGGACCCTGCTTCTACCACGGGCGCTGATCGATGCGCCGACAAAGAGCGCGAAGATGGTCGACGGAATGTTACGGATCCAGTTCGAGGCACCGGCCAAGACCGGCCACCGAGGAGGACGAGCATGACCGATACGAGGCGACCTGCCGGCGGACAAGGAGCTGCCTCCGGCGCTGCCACCCGGCTTTCGAAGGACGACCGTCTCGCCGAACTCGAGGCGCGCCTTGCGCGCCTGGAGCGAGCGCCCAGCCTTCGCGCCCGGGGCCGGACCGTGATGGACAAGGTGATGCCAGCGGAGGCCAGCGAACATTTCCGCAACGCCGGCCGAGAGCAACTCCTGGGCGTACGCTCGATCGTCGATTTCTGGATCCAGCGTCTCGACGAAGCGGACTCTCGCGCCGCGGGACGCTCCCGCGAGCGCGAAACGATCGAGATCGACTAGCCAAGACTCGGCCGAGTCTCGGGCCCCGAGCCCTCGACGACGACGATCGCCAGTAGCGCCGCTGCGACGACCACCAGCGGCCAGACGGGCTGCAGCGGCGCCACCAGGACGAGCGCGCCAAGCATCACCACCAGGATCGCAAGCCGCGGCACGAGGACGGGCCCCCCGCACACTCGCACTGACAGCGCGGAGCTGGCCACGAACAGAGCGACACCGATCCCCAGCGACGCGAGGACGGCAGCCGGCGCGGGCTCGGCGGGATGTGCGCCGATCTCCTCGATCGCGACCGCGAACCCGACGATGCCTCCGATCAGCGGGAAATGGCCGAGGCTGAAGGCATCGCGCGCAAGTGGGCCGTTGCGCTCCGGGGGCGCCGCGGCATAGAGATGCTCGAGGGCATCCTTCAGCCAGCCGAAGTAGGTCCACCAGAGCAGGCTCGCGACGAGGATCGACGCAAACGCCGCGGCAGCCAGCGGCAGGGATCGCTCGTCGTTCGCCACCGCGGTCCCGGCCACGATGAGGGACTCGCCGAGCGCGATGATCACGAACAGGCCGTGCCGCTCGGACAGATGCGCTGGGTTCAGGTCCCAGGTCGTGTTCCGTCCGGCGATGGCGGCTGCCACGAGGTCGGCGAGGATCGCCAGCAACCAGACCCAGGGCCGCACGGTCGGATCGACGACCGCGCCCACCAGCACCAGCACCAGCCCGATGGTGGAGAGAACGACCCACCTCACGACCCCGGCGTGGCTGCCGTCGTCGACCCGTGCACGATCGACCCAGATCTGAAGCCAAAGGCCCAGCGCGCGCACGAGGACATAGGGCGCTGCGAACCACAGCGCATCGTCCGCGAACGCGCGCGGGACCGAGGCGGCCATGACGAGCGCCACGCCGGTCGCCGCCAGCGTGATGACCCGCACGACCGGGTGGGTCGTGTCCGCCGGATTGAGCGTCCAGGTGAACTGGGTCCACGCCCACCAGATCAGCCAGCCGAGCAGGATCGACCGAAGGATCCCGTCGGGCGTAAGGTTTTGCGCGGTCAGGACGGTCAGCTGCGTAACGGCGAATACGAAGACGAGGTCGAAGAACAGCTCGACGAACGACACCGATTGCGCATCCGCCGCCCGGATGCTGCCCCTCCTCTGGTCCGCCACGTCCCGAGGGTAGCGCACGCACAGGGCGGCATAGGCTAACTTCGGCTCGACCCGAGAATCGACGACGCGAGAGGGACCGGAGTGCCCGGAGATTTCTGGAACGCCGAGATCGAGACGCTCTCGGCTGCGGAGGTGCGGCGCCTCGAGAGCGAGCGCCTCATGGAGCAGATCGCCTACAACTACGCGACCAGCGCCTTCTACCGCGCCAAGCTCGACTCGGCCGACGTGCAGCCGGATCAGATCCGCCACGTCGAAGACCTCGCACGGCTCCCGTTCATGGAGAGGACCGAGGTCGCCGATTCGCAGGCCGACGGGACCCTCCTCGGCGTCAATCAATGCGCGCCCCTCGATAAGATCGTCAGGATTCAGGCGACCGGTGGAACGACCGGGCAGCCGATCCGGATCGGCCTGACGCGTCGCGACATCGCCGACTATTGCGAGGTCGGCGCCCAAGCGCTGTGGGCGATGGGCTGTCGCCCGGGCGACATCGTCTTCGAATGCATGAACTACAACCTGTATTCGGGCGGTCTGAGCGACCACATGACGTTCGAGGCCCTGGGCGCAGCGACGATCCCGTTCGGTGTCGGCAACTCGGAGCGGCTGATGCGCATGATGGCTGGGCTGAAGGACCCGGTCGGGATCTGGTCGACTCCGTCGTACGCGATCCGTCTTGCCGACGTCGCCCGGGAGATCGGCATCGAGCCGCGTTCGGTCGGGCTACGGCGGGGCTACTTCTCAGGTGAGGCTGGGCTGCAGGTCCCCGGCTACCGCGAAAGGATCGAGGACACCTGGGGCATGGTCGCGAGGGACCAGTACGGGACCGGCGAGCTCGGGCTCCATTCCGGCGAGTGCGACTACATGAACGGCGTGCACTACGGCGCGACCGGGATCGTCGTCGCTGAGTTGATCGAGCCCGACAGCGGCGACCCACTCCCGTTCATCGACGGACAGCAGGGCGAGGTGGTCTACACCTCGATCCGGCGCGAGGCCAGCCCGTTGATGCGGATGCGGTCCCACGATCTGATGCAGGTCTTCACCGAATCCTGCCC
The DNA here is from genome assembly GCA_035717785.1 of Candidatus Limnocylindrales bacterium. Lineage (GTDB taxonomy): Bacteria > Chloroflexota > Limnocylindria > Limnocylindrales > CSP1-4 > SPCO01. The sequence continues at coordinate 1,891 of DASTIG010000098.1, read as the reverse complement.
ATGCGGGCGGACCAGCTTCCGATTCCGCATCCTCGGTCGGTCCGACGACATGTTCATCGTCAAGGGCGTGAATGTCTTCCCGTTGGCGATCCAGGCCTCGCTCCTGGGGATCGCCCCGCGGGTCACCGGCGAGTTCAGGGTCGATATCGACCGACCACCGCCGATCGATTATCCAGTGCCGCTCGCCGTGGAAGTCGCGCGGGATGTCCCCGCGGCGCGACACGAAGCGCTTGCACGCGAGGTCGTGTCACTGCTGCAGCGCGAAAACAACTTCACGGCGTCTGTGACCCTCGTCGAGGCCGGCAGCATCGCGACCGAGGGCAAGACACGCCGGGTCATCCGCAGCTATCGAGGGGAGGTCGCCTCGTGACGGTGGTCGATGTCCAGACCAAGGACGAGATCGCGCTGATCACGCTCGATCGGCCGGACAAGCTCAACGCCATCAACGCCGAGATGCTGGACGGCCTCCTCGAGGCTGTCGAGGACATCGGCGGTTCGGAGGCGATCGGCGCCGCGGTCCTGACCGGTCGTGGGCGCGCGTTCTCGACCGGTGGCGACATCACGGCCATGTCCGGCATGGACGAGGGCGAGTTCGCAGCCACGATCGCGCGCTACATGCGGGTCTCGGCGGCGTTCCGGGCTTGTCCGAAGCCGATCGTCGCCGCGATCCACGGCTACGCACTGGCCGGGGGGTTCGAGCTCGCGTTGATGTGCGACGTCCGGTTCGCGGCGGTCGGCACGCAGTTCGGGCTGCCCGACACGCCCCTGGGTCTCAGCCCCACGAGCGGGATGACCTACCTCCTGCCACGGATCGTCGGGCTGGGCCATGCGCTGTACTTGGCGCTGTCGGCAGAGAACATCGACGTGGCGGAGGCCGAGCGGATCGGGCTCGTCGACCGGGTGGTCGAACCCGATGCGCTGCTGGCCGAGGCCGAGGCGTTCGCCCAGCGGATCGCCTCATACCCGCGGGTCGGCGTGGCGCGAACCAAGCAGCTCATGCATGAGGGCCTCGACGGCGACTTCGCGAGCGCGACCCGCCACGAAGAGGAGGCCGAGCTCGCCTGTTTCCGCTCGGCCGACACCCGCGAGCGGTTGCGCGCTTTCGTCGATCGAAAGCGGCAGTAGGGCTCGTTTCGTGGCATCTGGCATGAGCCTGTTCTGCTACGACCAGGAGATCGTCGCCCGATATCCCGGGATCGTCGGCGGGGTGCTGTATGCCGACGGGATCCAGAACGGCCCGTCCGCCGACGAGCTCTCGAAGGCATTCGCTTCCGAGGAGCGGGCCGCCGTCGAGCGCCTGGGCGACACCCCGCTGTCGGAGGTACCCAGTCTTGCGGCCTGGCGCCGGGCATTCCGCGCGTTCGGCGTCGATCCGACCGCCTATCGATCCGCAGCCGAGGCGCTGCTGCGGCGGCTGACGAAGCAAGGATCGATCCCATCGATCAACACGCTCGTCGACATCGGCAATCTCGTGAGCATCCGCTACGCGCTGCCTGTTGCCATGTTCGACCTCGGGTCGATCAGCGGCGGCTTGACGGTCCGATTCGCCACCGGTGTCGAGTCGTTCACCGTCCTCGGGTCCGGTGGGACCGAACGACCAGAGCCCGGCGAAGTCATCTTCATCGACGACGCCGGCCACGTCGCCGCGCGCCGCTGGTGCTGGCGTCAGTCGGCCGAGAGCGCGAGCTCCGCATCGACCACCGACGTGCTGGTCACCGTCGAAGGGCACCACGACGGCGCACGCGAAGACGTCGAGGCGGCGTTGGCCGGCCTCGACGTTCTGCTCCGATCGTTTGCCAGTGCATCGACGACCCGCAGGGACGTCCTCGGGGCCGCCTCGACGGAGTTTTCGACCCACTAGCGGAGCGAGCGGTAGAACGCCCTGATGTCG
>DASTIG010000097.1:0-27534 GCA_035717785.1 Candidatus Limnocylindrales bacterium | reverse complement strand
CGGCTCGTTCTTCGGCTGGCTGGTGGCCTGGGCCTTCGCTCTGGCCGAGCCCCTGGTCATGCCGATCCTGCTCGGCGGGTTCGGCTTCTATGGGGCGATCTTCCTGTCGAGCTATCTTGGGATCGACATCCAGTACGCGTGGGTCGGTCTTGCGGCGCTCTGCGCCGTGATCGTCTGGTTCCTGATCTATCGCGGCATCACTCTTTCGACCCGGGCCGGCGTCATCCTCGGCCTCATCGAAGTCGCGATCTTCCTGCTGGTCTCGGCGCTGCTCATCCTCAACGCCCCACAGAACACGATCAGCGTCTTCATCCCAGGCGAAGGTGGCGTGCAGCCGGCCTTCCAGGGGATGATCTTCTGCCTGCTGGCGTTCATCGGCTTCGAGGCGGTGGCGCCGCTCGGCGAGGAGGCGCGGGAGCCCAGGCGCACGATCCCTCGCGCGATCATCTACTCGGCCATCCTCGTCGGCCTCTTCTATGTCTTCAACTATTACGCCGCGACGGTGTACTTCGGTCCGGAACGGATGACCGAGTTCTACACGTTCAACGAAGGCGATCCATGGGGCTTCATGGCCGACGCGGTGCTACCGATCGGCGGACTGCTCGTCGTTTTCGCAATCCTGAACAGCTGCCTCGCGAACGCGAACGCGGGCGCGACGGCCGCGACGCGTTCGCTGTTCGCGATGGGTCGTGCATCGCTGCTCCCGCGCTGGTTCGGGGTCGTGCAGCCAACATACAAGTCGCCGGTCAACGCCGTTCACTTCCAGGTGGTGACCGGGCTGATCGTCGCGATCGCCCTGGGGTTCATCCTGGCCGAGGATCCGATCCCGGGCGGTGGGCCACTGAACGTGTACGTCTGGCTCGGAACCATGATCGGCCTGCTGTTCGCTGGGATCTACATCGCGGTCAACGTGGCATGCATCGGCTACTTCTTGGGCGAGGGGCGGAGTGAGTTCAACGTCCTCAAGCACGTCGTGGTACCAGTGCTCGGCGTGATCGCCATGCTTCCGGCAATCCTGTTCGTGATCGGCGGCCTGACTATCCCGATCATCGATCTTCCCGTGCCCGGGTACACGAACTCGCTGCAGTACACCGCTCCTGTCGCCGGTCTATGGATGCTGCTGGGGATCGTCGCCTACTTCGTCCTGCGCTCGCGAAATCCTGAGGCCCTCACCAGGGTGGACGACATCTACGGCGGGGACGCCGTCGCCACCCCGGAGGGCCGGACGTCCGTCTGACGGCCGCATTCGTCGGGCCAAACGGTCGGCGACGTCATGATCGAGAGCTAGACCGAGTCCGAGGGCGGCCGCTTCGGCGGCCGCCACCTCAATCGAAGATCGATAGCGGGCAGTGCGCCGTGACGACGAAGTTCGGCATGTCGACGATCTCGCTGATCCGCAGGTCGACTGCGACGCTCGTCAACAGATAGGCATCGATCGGGGCGATGTCGTGCTCGCGGCCCAGCCAATCGATCATGCGGCGCACCGCGTCTCGCGCCGCGCCGTTGAGGTCGGGGCCGATGCCGTCGGTCGCGTAGCGCCGGCCGCCCGGCGTCGCCGCCACGTCCGCCGTCAGGAATTCCGGGCCTGTCAGGTGCAGGTCCTTGCGGACCGTCACGCGGACGACCGCGCGCATCGGCGTCTCGATCGCCGTCCCGCACACCTCGCCGTCGCCCTGGGCGGCGTGCCCGTCGCCCATCGACAGCCGGGCCCCCTCGTGGAAGACCGGCAGGAACAGCGTCGCTCCGGCCGTCAGGTGGCGCGTGTCCATGTTGCCGCCATGGAGGTCCGGCGGGATCGTGGACCGCGGGCCGGTCTCCGGCGCGACGCCCACCTCGCCGCAGAACGGCACGATCGGGACGCGGACACCCGGCAGGAACTCGGCGCGTTCGCCGGCGCGAGGCACCTTCGTGATGCGCAGGTACGCGTCCGGGAATTCGTCGGTCAGCAGCCCGAAGCCCGGGATGCTTGCGGTCCACCCCCAGTCAGCCGGCTCGAACTCGAGGAGATCGATCTGGAGCGAGTCCCCGGGTGCGGCGCCGCGGACCGCGATGGGGCCATTGACCTGGTCGACGCGGTCGAAGTCGAGGCGACCGAGGTCCTCGACCGTCGAGGTGGCGGTCAGCTGGCCGCCTGAGGCGTCGAGCATGTCGAACTCGATGACGGTGCCGCTGTCGACGGTCTCGATCGCCGGGATCGCCGGATCCCACGCGAGGTGGAAGCGATCGCGCGCGACGTGGAGTGCAGGACTGGTCTGCATGGGGACGACCTCCTCGTCCGTCGATCGTAACGCGCCGGATCAGACGCCGGAACGACCTGGAAGCCCGACCGCGAATAGCGCGCGTCACGACGACCTTGTGGCGCCCAAGCATCGGTCCGTGGCGCGAATCTCCGATCCGGTCATGAACGATGTCGCCCGTTGGGCGCGGTGTGCACGATCGGACCGGTTCCGGGGACGCCACCGACGCGCATCAGCGCCATAAGGTCGCCTTGGTGCGCGTAATCCAGGGTCGGCGCGACCGCTAAAGATGCCGCCGGCTCGCGCGGCCCTCAGCCACCCGCGGCGAGCGCGGCCACCTGGCCTGCGGCACCCTCGAGGATCGGCTCGCCGTGGCCGACCAGCAGGATGTCGAACTCGAGAGCGCCAAGCTTGGCGATCGACGCCTTGGCCTGCGGCGCGTCCTCGGTGAACGACGGGTTCGACCCAGCGAGCGTGCCACCAACGGTCCCGAGGGCATCGCCCGCGACCAGGATCCTCCCGACCTCGTCAAGGACCGCGATGTGTCCGGCCGTGTGGCCGGGCGTCGTCACGATACGCAGGCCCGACACGTTCTCGCCGTCACCGACAGCGGTGACCGGGCGTGCGGCGGCGATGGCCGGGATGTCCTCCGCGCCGGCATAGGGGGCCGCATCTGGCGCGGCGCCGAGGATCGCGTCGATGCTCCCGGCGTGATCGCCGTGGCGGTGGGTCAGGATGACGTGTCCGACCGCGTCCCAGCCGAGACCGGCGGCGGTCAAGGCGTCCCCGATGGCGCCTTCGCTGCCCGCGACCCCTGTGTCGACGATCGCAGCCTCACCGGCGCGGGCCAGGATGTAGGCCGACACGAACCCCAGATTCGCGCGGTGCCACGTCACGCCGCCGGTCGCGGCAGATGGCGCGCCGCTTGCGGGCGGACTCGACGCGCCGGCCGCGGTCGATTCCGGGCTTGCGGCACTCGATGGCTCGCCGTCCCCCGAGGGCGTCGCGGCGGAGCTGATCGCCGACGGCCCGCACCCTGCCACGCCGAGCACGGCCAAGGCGATCGTCCCGCGTCCGGCGTGGACCAGGAATGTGCGGCGCGTGATTCCTGCCGCGAGCTGCATCGAACTATGGTGATGGTACGACGGTCGCCCAGGCCCAGATGCGGATCGGTCCGACGGTTGCGTCCCAACCAGCCCGACCGTACGATGCGAGACCCTGCGCCGCCACGTACGGGGTCCGTCCGCGTCACGCCTTCGGGCGTGACATCGCTTGTGCGACTGGGATGCATGGACCCGCGATGGCGGACCAGGCCGGAGGACTGCGCCCATGGCGAACGTGACGTTCGAGAACATCAATAAGCTCTACGGCGATTTCCACGCCGTCAAGGACATGAACATCGAGATCGGCGATGGCGAGTTCATGGTCCTGGTCGGGCCTTCCGGATGCGGCAAGACGACCGCTCTCCGGATGATCGCGGGGCTCGAGGAGATCTCCAGCGGGACGCTGCGGATCGGCGAGCGCGTCGTCAATGACGTCGCGCCCAAGGACCGCGACATCGCGATGGTGTTCCAGAGCTACGCGCTCTACCCCCACATGTCGGTGCGCGAGAACCTCGCGTTCGGACTCAAGCTCCGCAAGGTCTCGAAGCCCGAGATCGAGCGGCGCGTCAAGGAGGCAGCCGAGACGATCCAGCTCCAGAAGCTGCTCGACCGAAAACCGAAGGAGCTCTCCGGCGGCCAGCGGCAGCGCGTCGCACTCGGTCGCGCGATCGTCCGCGAGCCGGCTGTGTTCCTGATGGACGAGCCGCTTTCGAACCTCGACGCCAAGCTGCGCGTCCAGACGCGTGCCGAGATCGCGCGGCTCCACCAACGGCTCAAGACCACCGTCGTCTACGTCACCCACGACCAGGTCGAGGCGATGACGATGGGCGAGCGGATCGCAGTCATGAGCGAGGGCCTGCTCATGCAGGTCGGCTCGCCGCAGCAGCTCTACGACCACCCGGCCAACAGGTTCGTCGCCGGGTTCATCGGCAGCCCGGCCATGAACTTCGTCGAAGTCGTGATCGACGGCGACCGGTTGCAGGGTCCGGGCGACTGGTCGCTGCCCCTCCCGTCGCGGGTGCGCGATGCGATCGGATCGAGCGGTCGGACTGTCGTCGTCGGCTTCCGGCCGGAGCACCTCGAGATCGGCGAGGTCGGTCCGGACAGCGGCTCGTTCCGAGCCCGGGCCGATGTCGTCGAGTACCTCGGCAACGAGGAGCTCCTGCACGTGAACGCGGCCGACCAGGACATCGTCGCGATCGTCAATTCGGCGCACCGCGTCCGGCCGGGCGACATCGTCGAGCTGGTCATCCTGCTCGACAAGCTCCACCTGTTCGATCGGGAGACCGGCGAGACCATCACACAGGCTTCGGCCTCGGTGGCCGCCTGACCGACGATCCACGCACACCGCAGCCGACGGCCCCGGAGGATCACTCCGGGGCCGATCTTCGCGAGCGGGTCGTCGATCGGCGCGTGCTCCATCGAGGTAAGTTCCTGGAATTCCGGGTCGACACGGTCGAGCGGAGCGACGGGTCGCGTGCCACGCGCGACTTCGCCGGCCATCCGGGTGCGGTGGCCATCGTCGCGCTGGACGCCGAGGGTCGTGTGGCGCTCGTCCGCCAGTGGCGGCTGGCGGCCAACGACGCCCTGCTCGAGATCCCGGCCGGCGGGCTCGACCTGGCGGCCGACGGCTCCAAGGAGGAACCAGAACGTGCGGCACGCCGCGAACTCGAGGAGGAGACCGGGGTGCGCGCCGGGTCGTGGCGCAAGCTCGGCGAGTTCTACTCGGCGCCGGGATTTACCGACGAGCTGATGCACCTGTACGTCGCCACCGACCTGGCGGCGGCGTCAGCGGACGGTCGTCTCGGGCCGGACGAGGACGAGCGACTCATCCTCGAGTGGCGCCCATGGCAGGATGCCGTGAAAGCCGCCGAGCACGGCGAGATCCGCGACGCGAAGTCGATCGTCGGGCTGTTCTGGCTGGCGCGCGTGATCGACGAGGTGCGCCCCGGAGGCTAGGGCCGCTTCCTGCGGCTGGGTTTCCCGTCCGGCCCGAGGCGCGCCAACGCGTCCCGGTACAGCGACGAGTCTGGACTCAGCGCGACGGCCATCCGCAGATGGGTCCCCGCCTCGTTTTGGCGCCCGAGCTTCTTCAGGCTCTGGCCCAGCGCGTAATGCGCGTACGGCGCGGACGGGTCGAGCTCGAGGATCCGCTCGAAGGTGGTCCGTGCGAGCTCGTGCTGGCCGGAGTTGAAGTAGGCGCGCCCGAGGGCCTCGAGGATCGACGCCTTGCCGGGTTCCAGGCGATCCGCCCGCTCGAGCACGATGGCGGCCTGCGCGTGATGACGCGAGGCCAGCAGCGACTGCCCGCGTTGGAACAGCTCGTAGGCCGACTCCCGCTCGGGCTCGTCGTCGCGGATCTGATCGTCCACGGACAAATGGTCGCATGAAGCCCCGAAACGGGGGCCGTATCGGGCCTAGCTTCTAGCCGCTCGCCACCAGGCGGTACGCTGCGAGATCGACCGGCTGGAGCCGCGGTGACTCGGTGATGCCCGGGATCCGGCCGCGCTTCGCGATCGCGCGCCCGTCGATCTCCTTGATATCGCCGGTGAAGTCGATCGGGCTGGCGCCACTGATGAACGAGCCGACCGCGTACGAGTCGATCGGGGCGCCCGCCTCCTTGAAATGGCGGATCCGATCCGGGTTGAGCCCGCCCGACACGACGATCTTGACGTGCTGGTAGCCCTCCATATCGAGGCGGGCACGGACCTCGTGGACGAGGTCGGCCGTGACACGGCCGCGCTCGGAGGGCGTATCGAGCCGGATGCCGTACAGCCTGTCGCCGAGCGCGTGCGCGACTCGCAGCGCCTCCTCGGCCTCGTCCTTGAACGTGTCGACGAGCACGATCCGGGCGACGTCCTCGCCCAGGTGGCGGTCGAACGCGAGCGCCGCCTCGACGGTGTCGCCGAAGATCAGGACCAGCGAATGCGGCATCGTGCCGGTCGGGGCCAGACCAGCCAGCCGTGCGCCGGCCGGGGTCGAGGCGCCGACGCACCCACCGACGATCGCCGCGTAGTCGAGGACGTCGGTGATATCGGGATGGACGTGCCGGGCCCCGAAGCTGATCACGGGCTCGGGCGCCGCGATGTCGACGATCTCGCGGGCCGCCGTCGCCCACCCGGTCGACTGGGCGAGCATCCCCAGAAGGGCCGTCTCGTACAGCCCGAACCGGCGGTACCTGGCCCGGATCCGCAGTACGACCTCGCGCGGGCCGATGAGGGCGCCGTCGGACAGTGCTTCGACCGTGGTCTCCTCGGGATCGCAATCCGCGAGCACGTGGCCGATCAGGTTCTTGGCCTCGTCGATGCCGCACAGGACGGCCTCTCGGCGCGTGAACACCTCCATCGTGACGACGGGGTCGAGGCCCTCGGCGGCGAGGATGCTCTCCGCCCGGGCGAAGTAAACGTCGGCTGAGTCGCCCGACATGATCTCGTGGGAGGGTCGGGCCCGCTGGATGCCCATTCAGTCCGGCTCGGCTCCTGGTGCGGTCTCGTTCGGCGTCGACGGCACCGCGGGTCGCGCGGCCTCCGGCTCCGGCGTGGCCGGGAGTGTAGTCGATGCCCCCATCACGCCGCTGGCGGCGACCCGTCGGCGGCGACGCCTGAGGACGACCAGCACGGCCAGCAGGAGCAACAGGCCGACCACGACCGCGCTGATGACCACCGCCCGCGTCGTGCCGACCGACTCCGCTCCAGTCAGGAGAGACATCGTTGCCGCGGACGCCGTGTTCGCGGCCGTCAGGTCGCCCGACTCGAACGCCGCTCGCGATGCCGAATAGCCCGCATCCGGCATCTCGCCCGCCAGCCCGAGTGCCACGAGCGGCGTCCGCTCGGCGGCCAGGGCATCACGCGCCAGTGCGATGGTTTCCGCGGCCTCGATCCGATCCTCGAGCACGGCTTTGACCTCGCCGAGGTCGTCGCCGGCCAGCGCCTCCTCGAACGGAGTCTCGAGATCCGACGGCACGGCGAGCTGGAGGTCGGTGGTTACGGCCGTCAGGTCGTCCCGCAGCGCGAGCACCGGCTCTGCTTCGTCGATGAGCTTGGTCGCCTCCGAGAACCGCCACAGGCTCATGTACGCGCGGATCCCGCGCGGCACGGCCCACTCGGCGCCGGCCGCGTCGAGGGCCGCGTAGGCGTCACGTGCGTCTTCGCGGGTCCGAAGCGTTCCTCGTTCGGTGGCCGTCACGACCCATCGGCCGAACAGGTCGTCCGCGGTGTCGGTGTCGCCGACCTCCTCGACGAGGTCGAGGAAGCGCCGCCAGTCGGGATTGGCGCCGGTCTTCTCCGCGCCGGCATCGCCGGCATAGGGGTTCTCGCCGGAGTTCGCCGCCGCGAGGACAGCCTTCATCCCGTCGTCGCCGATGTCCTCGGCGATCCGCAGGATCACGGTGTAGGCGGCGCCGTACCCGAAACGTTCCTTCGTATCCGCCTCATCGGAGTCGATGCGGGCGGGGTCCGGCCAGTCGTTCAGGGGGAATGCCCCCTCGTCAGTGGGCTCGATCGCGGTCGGCGCGAGCTTGTTCGACAGGCCGAGCGTCTGGCGGACGCGGTCGGCGTAGTACTCGGCCAGGCCCTCATCGATCCAGCGATCGCCGATGAGATCCCCGTTGAACCACGCATGCGACGCCTCGTGCAGGATCGTGTGGTCGTCGAGGTCCTCGCTCATCGCGATCTCGTCGGTGCTCGCATCGTAGAAACCGGCGTAGCCGTGGAGCAGCGGCGCATGGACCTCGCTTACCGACAGGTCGCCAGACACGGGCCACGGCAGACCGACCAGCTCCTCGAGCGCGGGAAGCCCTTCCTCGAGCACGTCGGCGACCCGATCGCGCCATACGATGTCCTCGGGCCAGGCTTTCACGACGATGCCTCGCCCGCCCGGCTCGATGCGCAAGTCGGTGAGGGCAGTCGGACGATCCGCGACCACGACGCGATACCACCCGTCCGGCCGGCCGATCGTGCCGGTCGACATCTCGACGTGGTCGGGTCGGGTGCGCTGGACGATGTCCTCCCCGTAGCCGGCGTCGTCGAAACCGGTCGGCAGGATGATCCGGACGGTCGATCGACCGTCGTCGCCCCACGCCCATGCCGTGAACGTCGTGAACGCCGACCCAACCCGGATGTCGCTCGTCGAGCGCGGCTTGCCGCCCGGCAGCGTGAACTCCACGCGGATGGCCCGGGATGCCCGATAGAACAGGTTCGGGAAGCGGACAGTCACCTCGCGGTAGCGGTCGCGTGCTCGGACGCTCGTGGTGAGGGCGCGGCCGGCAGACGTTGCCTGGAGCGAACGCGCCTCGGCCGGGACGGCGAAGATGATGCGATCGAAGAAGTAGCGAGTCGTGGTCGTGCCGAGCGACGTGCGACTGACCGCGTTCGGCCGCAGGTTCGTGGCGTCGAAGTCGATCCGCACGCGCACGAGTCGATCGGCCGGATCGACCCTATACGTGGCGTCGGCGCCGAGCCTGAGGAAGTCGTCGGCCGCGCTGACCGTCCCCGCGACCGGCGGTGCGAAGGAGGCGATCAGGGCGATCAAGCCCGCCGCTGCGAGGATCGCCAGCGGGCGAAGGCGGCGTCCTCGTTCCGTGGTTATGGCACTCCCCTCGGTCCCGGACCTCATCCCGGTCCTGTCCGGAGCCGTGACGCCTGCATCCTGACGTGTCGCCGTCGTCGGCGCCGCCTCATGGTCACGACCAGCAGCGCCAGCAGGAACAGCAGCGCGATCACGATCGTGGCGATGCTGAACGCCCTGCCCTGCCCGACCGTTTCCGCGCTCAGCCACGTCGCGGCGGCCGCGTCCGACGCCGCGACCGATGCGGCCAGCTCGCCGCGCGCGAAGGCCTCCCGCGCCGCGACCAGATCGGCGTCCGGATGCTTGCTCCACATCCCGAGCGTCATGAGCGGCGTCATCGCCGCCGGGCGTTCCGCGTCGGCGGCCACGTAGCGGTCGATCGCCTCGAGTTCGGCTCCGCCTTCGGCCATCGCGTCATCGAAGCCGTCGTCGTCCTCGAACGTCTGCTGCAGGGAGGCCGGCGCGGTCAGCCCGGCCGCCGACGCGGCCCGCTCCACACGGCCGCGGATGGCCAGCACGTCCTCCGCGCCATCGATGAGCGCGGTCGCGTCCTCGAACCGCCAGGCCCGCATCGCGTCGCGGATCGACAACGGGACGTCCCATTCCCCGACGACTCCGAGGAACGCGTCGTAGCGGGACCGTGCGCCGAGCCGCGCGTCGAGGAGCGGCACGTCCTCGGGTCGAGCGACCCACGTCCGCCACAGGTCGTCGTAGGTCGTGTCGGTCCGTGCCTCGAGCAGGTCGAGCAGGGCTCGCCAGTCGACCGGGCCGCCCACGATCTCGTCCCCGCCGCCCACCGGCTGGTAGGCACTGAGCCGATCCGACACGTCCGCCCAGACGGCCCGGAGACCGTCGGGTCCCGCACGCTCGGCGATCTGCCTGGCAAGCGTGAATGACGCGGCGTAGGCGTAGTCCTCCTGCGCCACCTCGAGGGTCCCCACTGGGCCCCAGCCGTTCAACGGGGTCTTGGCCTTCTCGAGCTCGGGCGTCAGGCGATCCGTCGTGACCTTGATGCTGGCGTCCTCGGCAGCCACCGCGCCGTAATAGGAGGCGAATGCCTCGTTCGCCCAGCGGTCGGCGAGCAGCGACCCGTTGAACCAGGCATGCGCCGCCTCGTGCAGCACAACGAAATCGTCCGCGTAGTAGGCGATGGCGACCGTCCCCGCGGAGGGGTCGAAGATGCCGGCATAGCCACCGGTCGACCGGCTGACGGCCTCCTGGACGGTCAACGGCTGGTCGTAGTCGGGCCACGGCAGGCCGATCCGGGCGCCCAGCGCCGGGAGCGCGGTCGCGAGAAGGCGGCCGACCTTCCGGGCCCACGGCTTGTCGTCGGACCAGGCGCGGACGATGACCTCGACCGGCTGGCCCTGCACGGTGGTCTCGACCGTCGAGTCTGTATAGGCACCCGGGCGGTCGCCGACGAGGTACGCGAAGAAGTCGAGCGGCTTGGAAAGGACGCCACTCCGGAAGATCTGGCGACCGTCGCTCGTCGTCGTGGGCGCGGGGATGCGCCCCGCCTCGACGGCGATCTCGTATCCCTTCGGAAAGACCACGGTGACAGAGCTGCCCGGGGTCTCGTCGCTCGCGAAAGCCCACACCGGGAACGACACGAGCGTGTCGCCGATGCGCAGGTCGCGTGTCGGCTGGCCGCCGGGGTCCTTGAGGTCGAACGTGAGACGGTACTTGGCGGTCCTGCCACTGTTCAGGTCCTGCGCGAGGTTGAGCCGTAGGAGCGTGTGCGTCTTGGTCTTCCGCGCGACGGACACGGTCGGCTGGCCACTGCCCGCCCAGCTCAGCCGATAGCCGCTCCCGCCCGGCAGCACGGCCAGGAACGCATGATCGAAGAAGTATCTCTTGGTCTTCGTGTCGCGCAGTCGATTCGTGAGCGTGAGATCGACCGTGACGCGGATCCGCTTCTGCGCGGGTTGCACGTCGTAGCGCGCGGCGCCGACGATCGTAAGGTCCGGGGTCGCGGCGCGGACGTCGGTGGGGTTGCCCAGCAGCCCGGTCGCCGCGCCAGCGACGGCCACGAGCAGGACGATGACCGCAGGTCGGCCGGACCGCCACGCCCTCACGAGATGACCTCACCATCGCTGAGCGGCGCGGGCGTGAGCTCCGCGGGCGCGAGCTCCATCAGCCGGTCGTCATACCGCATGAGGAACGCGGCATTGCGCGGCGTCCGGTCCGACTGATCGGGCATCCGACCGCCGGTCCACAACCAGACGGCCGACTCCTCAAGCAACCGGTCGGCGATCCCGACGATCCGGGCGAGGGCCAGGCCGAGTCGATCGGCGGTGGGTGTCGCCGCGACGTCGCCGATGGGCAGCTCGATCGCCAGCAGCGGCCGCTCATCCTCACCGATGCCGAACTTGGCGAACGGGAACTCGTCGTTCCAGCGGAGCATCTTGCGGTACGACTTGCGGAACATGTCGCCGATGGGCGGCGCGAAATGGGCCCAGCAGATGAGGGCCAGCGACGGGTCGAGGATGATCGTCACCCGAAGATCGAAGCGGCGGCGGCCGTCGAGCACGAGATCCCAACTGGCGATCCCATCGCGCTCGGCCCGGTCGACCGGTTCGAGACCAAGGTCGCTGAGCCAGCGCTCGACGTCGGCCGGGCGCACGGTGGGCGCGCCGGGGTCGGCGGAAGGCATGGCCCGCGGAGTCTAGCCGATTGGGTCGCGGGCGCCGAGGTCGGCGACGGGCGCGACGAGCACGAATCGGCGGTCCATGTCCGGGTAGCGCATCAGCGGCCGCCGCCAGGGCAGGTAGTCCTCATCGAGCTCCTCGACCGGCACCAGCGTGTTCGGCTTGGCCGACGCACCCCAGATCGAGCTGACGCGCGGATACCAGACGTCGACGATCCGGACGTGCGTGATTCTGAAGGACTCCGTCAGGGCTGGATCGGCCGAGGCCTTGAAACCGGTCATCACCCACGCGTGCGCACCGCGCCACACGAGCAAGCCGACCGGGCGGTTCGTTCGACGGAGTGCACGCGCCGCGGCCCTGATCGCACCCATGCGCGAGTTCGCCACCTTGACGTCGAACTGCCCGTAGCCGAGCCGTTCGAGGCCGCGGGCCCAGCCCTCAGGCTCCGCACCCTGACCGCGTAGTCGATCGGTCGACAGGCGGCGAGCGAGTCGATAGAGCCGGTCTTGGACAGCTCGCGATGCCTTCGTCGCGCCGCGGTCCATGACATTCATCATCGTCTGCATCGCGCCGGGCACGCAGTAGATCTTCGTCACCTGGCTTGCGAAGTCGCCCCGCCGATACAGGTTCATGGTGAATGGGCCGGGTCGCGGCGGCGGATCCAGCCGTGCTGTCGGCGCGGGCGTCGGTTCCGGCGACGCCGGAGTCGGCGTTGCCGTCGGCGCGAGCGTTGCGCTGGGGCTCGGCCGCAGGGCGGTCGCGGGCAACGTCGGCGCCGACGTTGGCTGGGTGGTCGCGGTGGCGTGCGCGGTCGCGCTGGGTGCCGCGGTCGATGCCGGGGCCAGTGAGGGCAGCGATCCGGCGCCCACGACGCAGCCCGCGACGACCGTCAGCAGACCGATGGCGATCCAACCGGGGAGCGGCCGAGAGCTGGCCGATCGCCGGCGCATGGCCTATCCATAGCACGAGGCAGGACTTTGCGCCCGGGTGGCGCTACCGACGACCGCGCGAAACCCCTGTCACGACACCTGTGGCGACCTCGTGGACCTCGGCCGCCCGCCCGTGGTCGTGTGTCGCGCGGCCTCCCGGGCGCCGGTCGACCGACTCCCCGCTCTTGATGACCTTCTTCACGAAGTCGCTGGTGCGGATGTCGGCAGCCACGCGCACATTCCGGCCGATGTGCGCACCGCGCGGGATGAGCGCCCGCTTGCCGACGACGGTGATGCCGGTGTTGAGGCGGGTCGGTTCCTGCTTGTTCGGCCGATCGTCGTATGGTCCCGATCCGACGATCGCGCCCTGCCCGACCACGACCTCCTTGTCGAGGATCGAGCGGTCGACGACCGCGCTCGAGCGGATGACCGAATCGAACATCACGATCGAGTCGCGGACGACGGCGCCGACATCGACCCGCACGCCAGGCGACAGGACCGAGTTGACGACCGTCCCATTGATCACGCAGCCGTGGCTGATCAGGCTTCGATGAACCTGCGCCGTCGGGCCGACCTTGGCCGGTGCGCGTTCCTCGGAGCGGGTATGGATGACCCAGTCCTTGTCGTACAAGTCGAGCTCGGGATCGTCCTCTAGGAGCGCCATGTTCGCCTCCCAGAACGACTGGATCGTACCGACGTCCTGCCAGTAGCCGTTGTAGCGGTAGCCGAAGACGCGCGCGCCGGCTTCGAGCATGGCGGGGATGACGTGTCGCCCGAAATCCACGCGGTCCTCCGACAGCCAGCGTCGGAGCGTTTTCTTCGAGAAGACGTACACGCCCATCGACGCGAGGTCGGTCTTGGGCTGCTTGGGCTTCTCCTGCCATTCGATGACGCGGTCGTTCTCGTCGAGCGCGAGGACACCCATGCGCGATGCCTCGGCGAGCGGCACGCGCCGCACGGCGATCGTCACGTCGGCCCGGCGACGGCGGTGGGCCGCGATGAACGGCTGGTAATCCATCTTGTAGACGTGGTCGCCGGCGAGGACCACCACCGTGTCGGATGGGTCGTGCTCGATGACGTTCATGTTGCGCAAGACCGCGTCCGCGGTCCCGCGGTACCACTCGGCGACCTTGCCGCGCGCGATATACGGCTGCAGTAGCTTCACGCCGCCCTGGTTCCGGTCCAGGTCCCACGGCCGGCCGAGGCCGATGTGATCGTTGAGGGAGCGCGGGTTGTATTGCGTCAGGACGACGACGTCGTGGATGTCCGAGTTGACGCAATTGGACAGCGTGAAGTCGATGATCCGGTACTTTCCACCGAACGGCACGGCCGGCTTTGCCCGTTCCTGCGACAGGATCGACAGGCGCTCGCCCTCACCACCCGCGAGGATGATCGCCATCGTGCGCTTCGAAGTCAGGACGCGCCTCCCGATGTCGATGGGGGTCTGTCGATGGGGTCTGTCGGCGATGCTAGCACGAGGCCTTGGCGCCTCTCGCCCGAGCGGGCGTCAACGTCCGTGAATGGCGTTACAGGAACAGACGGGGGTTCACGAAGTTGCCGTTGAGCTCCGTCATCCAGTGCAGGTGCGGTCCGGTCGCGTGGCCCGTGCTGCCCTCGTAGCCGACGATCTGGCCCTTCTTGACGGATTGGCCGACCGCGACCGGCCGCTTCGGCTGCATGTGCGCGTACCAGGTCTTCAGGTTCCCGGAGTGGGCGACCACGACGATCCAGGCCGGATCGGCACCGTCGGCCCAGTTCCAGCCGACGTACACGACCTCGCCAGCGGCAGCGGCCTTGACCGGTGTGCCGTATTTGGCGACCAGGTCGATGCCGTTGTGGAAGTGCGCGCAGCCGTTACCCGGCGCGTAGTACTCGAACGAGCTGCAGCCGTACTCGCCGCTGACCGAGAAGTCGTCCATCGGCCAGCGCATCGTGCCGTTGAACTCGCTCGGGATGTTGCCGCGCGCGACCTGCCGGGCGATCATCGAGTTGATCTCGCGCTGGAGCTTTTTCTGGTCCATCGCGGCCTGGCGGATGATCGCAGCAGCGTTCTTCTTGCTGCGCGCGAGCGCGGCGAAGCGAGCCTTCTGCTGGGCGAGCGTCCGGGCGACCTGCTTCTCGAGCCGGCGAAGCTCCTGCTTCGTCTCCTGCAGCGCGCGCATCGCCTTGTCGAGATCTCGCTTCTGGGCGGCGGTCTCCTGGCGCAGGACGTTGGTCCGTGCCCGCGTGTCGGCCACGGTCTGGTGGATCGCCGCGAGCGTCTCCTTGGCTTTGACGATCTGGTCGGCGAGGGCGCGGTCCTGCTCGCCGACATCGATGTAGTAGGACATCTCCGCGAGCAGGTCGGTGAACGAGCCACCGGACAGGAACGTCTCGAGCGGCGACGTCCGGTCGGTGTCGTACGCGCTGCGGACGCGATCGGCGAGTTGAGCCCGGCGCTCGGCGAGCTCGACCCGCTTCGCGGCTTCCTGCGCCATGACCCGCTGGAGCTCGGCGTCCATCGCGACGAGCTGCTTCACGAGGTCTTCGTAGACGGCCTTGACCTCGTTGATCTTGGCCGCCATCTGGGAGATCTTCTTGCGGACCGCATCGAGGTCGGCGCCGATCTTCCGGAGCTGGTTCTTCGTGTCGGCGATCTCGGCGGACAGACCGGCCTGGAGGTCGTTGATCGCGGCGATCTGGGCCTTCTGCTTAGCGACTTCCTTCTTGATCGCGGCCGCCTTCGCCTTCGCGTCGGACAGCTCGTCGCCACGGACAGAGGAGGTCATCGCGGGCGACCCGAGCAGCCCCACCACGAGCGGGATCAGCAGGACGAGCGTGGGAACGTGACGGCGGATCCTGCGGGCCGGTGTCGGCCCAACCGGGTTCGACCAGCCGGACGGTCCCGGGCGTCCCGTATCGGGTAGGTCCGAACGACGGGAGCGGCGGATCACGTGGGCGACGTCATCGTGCGAGCAGGCTCCGTAGGCGACACCATGGGACGGGGCACGGCGTCGGTCGACGGTCACACCCGCCGGTGGGTCGCCGCCCTCGGACTGGCACAGCCGCAGGACGACCCCGTTTCCGGCTCCCCGGGATGATACCCGTCGAGTCCAGTGATTGTCCTTGGAAGTCTAGCCATGCAGCAGCCCTGAACCGGATGGGTCGATGGTCCCGGTGCGGTCGTGGGACCTGGGGTGCGGTCGGTCAGCCGGGCTCTCGGCTCGCTTCGTCCGCCCTTCCGACCGTCCCGACCGTCCCGACCGTCCCGACCATGAAGAATGCGGATGAGAGCAACCTTATGGCCCGTTTCGTCGCTTCTAGGCCCGTGCCAGGCGTTGCGATCGGCCTTACGGTCGCTCGCTGGGCGCGATATTCATGTTCGAGGGGCCGGACCCGGCCCAAGAGCCGGCCGCCGAGTGACATAAGGCCGTCGTGATGCGCGTTATTCATGATGAACAGCATGATGAACGGCCCGCAGCACCATTCACCGCCGCATCAACCCGATGGCGACTGGACCGGTGAAGGTGCGGGCAGCCCCAGCGCACGGGCAGCCCACGGGAGCGCAGTGGCGGCCTGGCGCAGCTGCAAGGTGCGCACGTGGGGCGCGTCGGCGATCGGCGGCTGACCGGCACGTGCGCAGAAGAATCCCGCGACCCACGCCGCAAGCCCCGGGCCGTCGGGGAGGATCGCCTCGGGCGGTGGCCCGCCTTCTGCACGAAGGCTCGGGAGCCAGAACGCGATGTCCAGGTCGGGGTTGGCCAGGCGCGCATGGTTCCAATCGATCACCGTGGCGCGTCCGTCACGGATGCACAGGTTGTCGCTGCGGATATCGAGATGGACGAGCGCGTCACCCGCGAGTGGCGCCGCGCCGGCCGCGACCCGCATCTGTGGCAACGCCCCGGTGAGCCAGTCCGCCGCGCACAGCCCGAGCGCAAGGAACGCGGCTGGGTCGCCGGCGATGGCCCGCCAATCTGCTTCGCCATCCTCTTCTTCCCACTCCAGGTGGGCGGGTGGCTCCGTCTCGTGGATGGCCCTGACGGCGTCCAGCACCGCCACGACACGGTCGTCCGACCAGGGCGGCGGCCAGTCTGCGTCGGACAGGTCCTCGAGCGCCAGGACCGGACGGGTCCCGTCGTCGTCAAAACCCAGGATCTCGGGCAGGAACCAGCCGCGGATCGTCTGGTAGTTGCGGTACTCGCGGCGGGTCCAGTCGGCGGTGAGCCCGGTCGCGCCGATCTTCACGAAAGCGGAGCGACTACCGTCGCCCGCCTCCCCCGCGATCCAGCGCGCCGCCGTTCCGGACAGACCTCGTTCAGGCGCAGCAGGATGGAACGACGTGGGGCGCCAACCGAGGGCGCGCTCGATGCGATCGATGTCGTCCGGTGGCGGCCAGGCCGTCGCGCTCACGCTACCCCCGCACCAGCACCGCCCAGAGCGCCCCGATGATCAGGAACGGACCGAACGGGATGAAGCTCTTGCGCCCGATCCGCCGCGTCAAGAGCAGCACCAGCAGCACCACACCGGCGAGAACCAGCCCGAACAGGGTCCCGCTGAGCGCACGGTCGCCACCGAGCATGAGGCCCATCCCCGCAAGGAACTTCACGTCGCCCATGCCGAACGCGCCCGCCCCGAACGGCAACGACGGCAGGTACAGCACCGCCGGGATCGCGACGGCGGCCACGATCGCGAGGACCAGCCCTCCACCGACCAGCGGGTTCAAGCCCGACGCTGCGTAGAGGAGCGCGAGCGGGATCACCGGCAGGGTCAACTCGTCCGGCAGCACCCGTTGATCGAGATCCGTGGCCAACCCGACGACAAGAGTCACGAACCAGGCACCGAACGCGACAAACGCGAGGACGTCGCCCGAGAAACGTAGCGGCAACAGTCCGAGCGCGATCGCCCCGGTCGCGCCGCACAGGATCGTGCGCCAGTCGACGCGGCGGCCCGGTGGGTGCTCTTCGTCGTGCTCGGGCCAACGGGTGGCGAATCGGTCGGCCGCGACACCGAGCGCCCCGCCGGCGACGGCGAGGACCAGGCTCAGCGGCTCCATCGACCGCTCGCCGGATCGGACCGCGGTGTCGTCAGGCGGCCCCGGCCAGCGCGAGCTCGACGAGCGTCGCGTGCGAGACGCCGGTCGCCCCGCGCGCCCCGAACGGCTGCGCCTTGCGGTAGTAGCCCGTCCCGGCGATGTCGAGATGGACCCACGGCACGGTCACGAACTCGCGGAGGAAGAGGCCGCTCTTGACGAGCGAGCCCTCGGCCGATCCGGCGTTCTGGAGGTCGGCGTACCAGCTCTCCATATCCGGCACGTAATCGTCGATCAGGGGCAGCTGCCAATAGCGCTCGCCCGCCCGGCGCGCGGCGGCGACGACATCGTCGTACCAGCTCTGCGGCTCGCCGAAGGCGCCCGTCACGAGATGCCCCAGCGCCCGGGCTACCGCGCCCGTGAGCGTCGCGACGTCGACGAGGTGGGTCGCACCGAGGCGCTCGGCGTAGGTCATCGCGTCGCCGAGGATCAGCCGTCCCTCTGCGTCCGTGTTGGTGATGTCGACCTTCTTGCCGTTCAACGCGGTCACGACGTCGCCCGGACGGGTCGAATGCGGGCCAGGCATGTTCTCGACCATCGGCGCGACGGCCAGCAACGGCGTCCCGGGCGCCAGCCGCGCAACGGTCTCGATCGCGGCGATGACCGTGCACGCACCGGTCTTGTCCATCTTCATCTCTTCCATCCGGTCGGACGGCTTGATGCTGATGCCGCCGGAGTCGAAGCACACGCCCTTGCCGACGATCGCCATTTGCCGGTCGCGCTTGTCGCGCTCGCCTTCGCCGCCAGAGCGAATGACGATCATGCGGGGCGGGTTGTCCGACCCGCGGCCGACCGCCATGAACATGCCCATCCCAAGCTCGGTCGCGCGCTTGTCGTCGATGACGTCGATCCACAGGCCGTAGCGCTCGGCGATGGCACGGGCTTCCTCGGCCATGATCTCGGGAGAGAGGTCGTTGGCCGACCGATTCGAGAGCGTCCGCGCTGTGTTGGCACCCTCGCCGATGATCACCCCACGCTCGGCTGCGGCCTTCGCGGCGTCAGTGTCACCGCCTGGCGCGATCACGATGAGCTCGTCGATCTTCGGCGGCGCCGACTCGATCTCGGGACGGTAGATCGCCTTGGGGTCGTAGGAGCCCTCGACTACGCCGCGAGCGACGAGCTCGGCCGCCGTCGCGATGTCCCCGTCGAAACCGTCTGCGCCGACCAGCGTCGCCAGCCATACCGCCATGCTGCGCACGACGCGACCGGCAAGCCGTCGCTCGGCGGTGGCGCCGACCCGAACCGCGACCTCGCGATCGACCTTATCCGAATCGCCTGCGCTGACCGTGAGCAGCCAGGACGCGGGCAGCTCACCGCCCGGTGCCAGTGCCGACGTGTACCGCTTGGCCTTCAGCTCCCTGAATTCGGCGAGAGCGCGCAACTCGCCACCCGTGCGGCGATCGAGCTCGTCGAGCGGACCGTCGAACGACGGCTCACCGATGATCGGGATGACCAGGACATCGGCCTTGACGTCCCATGGCTGGTCGGTGACGACACGAACATGCACGGTGGGTACGGATCCTCCCGGGATTGCAGGCCGCTGGCGGTGCCCCTGTCGCGGCGGTCGCGATGCTGTGCCGGCAGTTTACCTGCCGGCGAGGGTCAGGGAGACGGTGCGGCGAGCGGCGGCGCGAGTGCCTCTTCGAGGTCCGCGTGGGCCTGTTCGATCTCGATCGCCGACGCGTTCATCCCGCCTCGACCGATGTCCGACATGATCAGCACCAGCGAGCGCGTATCCGGTGGCAGGCGCGCCTTGGCCGCCTGTTCCTTTGCCATCGCTGCACGCACGGCGTCCGTGATCCGGCCATCGGCGCGCTGGACCGTGACGTACAACGCGCGCAGGGCGACGTCGTAGGCGCTGCTGCGGTCCAGCCACTCGTCGAGCGTGGTGACGTCGACCGTGGCGGCCAGGCTGTCGCGCAGGGTCCGTGCGTCGGAGATCGCGGCATCGGCGCCGTCGAGATGTTCGAGCGCTCGGTCATACGCCGCCTTCCGGCCCTCCGCCGCGGCGGCGACGATGGCCTCGTCGTGGGCCGCGAGCAGGCTCGACAGTCGGTTGGCGCTCAACGACGCGACGGTCAGCCGCGTCCACGCCTCGGTGACTCCCCGTGTCGACGCCAGCCCGCCCAGGTACGACGCATACCGCTCGCCGGTCGCGGGCGACAGCTCGTACTCCGCAGCCTGGGTCCCGACGATCGGGACAGCATCCAGCGCCTGCTGGATCCGCTCGGTGCGCGGCTCGATATCGGCGACGAGCGCCGTGCCCACGGCCGTCGCGGTATCGACGGGCTCGACCTCGTTGCTCGCCAACGAGGCGAGGATCACGCGGGCCTGCTCGTTGAGGCTCCCGATGGCGCCCGACAGGTCGCGCATCTGCGCCTCGACCTCGTCGAGTGCGGCGCCGACGACGGCGTCGCCGCGACCAGTCCGCCCGGTCCGATCGCTGCCGTCCGCGGCAGGCGCATCCATTCCCGCGACGATGCCGGCCGTCCCCAGCGCGATCGCCGTGGCCGCGGCCAGCCAGATGACGACCGCCAAGGTGTTACGCGTCAGGTCGCGGATGCGGGTCAGCGGCGTCCTCCAGGCTCGACGGTCAGGGCCGCGGAATCGTAGCATCGGCGGATGACCGCCCTCGATGCCCTGCGGCCGCCCGACGCCGCGGCCCCGGACGACGTCGTGCGGGCGGCGCGCCGACGACTCCTCGAGGCGATGCCGAAGGCGGAGCTCCATCTCCATCTCGACGGCTCGGTGCGCATCGACACGGCGCTCGAGCTCGCACGCACCCGCGGGGTCGATGCCCCACGCGATTGGGTCGGCATGTCGGGCGCGCTCGTCGGCGCGATGCCGTCGACGTCGCAGGCCGAGCTGCTCAAGGCGTTCGACCTGCCGATCGCGCTCATGCAGGACACCGAGGCACTCGAGCGGATCACCGCGGAGCTCGTCGAGGCGAAGGCCGCCGACAACGTCCGCTACGTCGAGATCCGCTGGGGGCCGCTGCTCCACGTCGCACGCGGCCTGTCGCTCGCGGACGGGATCGCGGCGGTCTGCCGTGGGGCGAACGCCGCGGCGGCACGGACCGGCGTCACGGTGCGGCTGATCTCGACCGCGCTGCGCTCGCACGATCCGGAACGGAACGTCGAGCTGGCAGAGACTGCGGCCCGCTTCATCGACCAGGGCCTCACGGCGTGGGACCTGGCCGGCCCGGAGCAGGCGTTCCCGGATCCGCTGACACACGCCCGGTCATTCGAGGCGGCCCGGGCGAACGGCCTGCGGATGACGATCCACGCCAGCGAGTGGGGCGGCGCAGCGCAGGTCCGGCGCGCGCTCGTCATCGATCCGGAGCGGATCGCCCACGGGCCTGGCGCCATCGAGGACCCCGAGCTGTGCGCCGAGCTCCGCGCTCGCGGGGTGACGCTCGATCTGGCGCCGCACTCGAACTGGCAGGCCGGCATCGTGCCGTCGGTCGCCGAGCACCCTCTCGGGCCGCTTTACCGGTTGGGCGTTCCCGTGACCCTCAACACCGACGACCTGACGGTGTCCGACCTCACGCTGTCGGAGGAATACGTCGCCGCGGTCGAGCAGATAGGCCTGACGCTCCCCGAGCTTTGGGCCATCGATCGACGGGCGCTCGACGTCGCCTTCGCCGACGAGGCGACGCTCAGCCCGCTCCGCGCCGAGTTCGATGCGTGGGCAGCAGGGATCCCGGAGCTGGCGGCCGGCTGACCTCAGCCCGGTGCTCGGTAGATGAGCCCGTCCCCACGATCACCGGTGAGCGTCAGGGTCCGACCGTCGATCGTGACGCGATATCCCCCGAGCACGCCGACGACATGGCCGTCCTGGCCGGCGAGATCCGGGGGGCATTCGGCCTGGTCCATGCCGAGGTCGGTCGGCCTTATGCCGCCGTTCGCCTCCACCCACCGGCCGGAGAACGTCCGGCAGCCGGTCGAGCCCGTGAAGGTCCCATCGGCGTCGAGGCGCAGCGTCGCCGGATCGCCTGCGACATTCGAGACGACCTCGCCCGCGACGATGGAGTCGAGCACCCAATCGGTGCCGAGGAGCTGGGCGAGCGGGACTGGCGGGATGCGGTCGAAGAGGAGCTCCACGCCCGGGCCCGTGAGCGTCAGGCGGTCGCCGTCCCGGGCGGCGCCGACGACCCGTGGCAGCACCGCGGTGAATGCCGCCTCGACGGCCATGACCGGCTCGGCACAGGCCATCTGCGTCGAGGATGTGAGGATGAACCGCGGCCGCCCCTCCTGGAAGGCGATCTCTCCACCGTAGTTGTTGCAGGCCGATCGCCCGCTGATCTGGGTCCCCGTGACCGAGAGCGTGATCGGCGAGTCATCCCCGACTGCCAACGCGACGCCATCGATCGAGCCCGACGACATCTGCCAGGCACCGGTCACGTCGACCGGTCCCGCGGCGGGCGGCTCGGGTGAGCCCGCATCGCAGGCGACCAGGATGACCGTCACCACGACCGTCGTGAGCATCCCCAGCCGTCGCATGCGTGGCTGACGTCGAATGCCCATCTCAGGTTCCGGGCGCCACCTGCATCGCCTCGAGAACGGCCGTCAGCTCGGTCGCGTCGGTCGCGACGGCATCCGGCCGCGCCTTCTCCGAAAGCGCCTCGAGATCGGCGCGCGTCGTCACGCCCGTCAGCATCAGCACGCTTCGTGCTCCGACGGCCCGGGCAGCCGCCAGGTCGGTGCCGATCCCATCACCGATCATCACGGCGTCATCGGCCGTCCGCCCGACCGCCTCGGCGGCCAGCTCGAGCAGGTGCGGCTCCGGCTTGCCGATCGAAAGCGGCGTGACGCCCGTCGTCGCCTCGAGTGCCGCGGCGATCGCCCCGGCACCGGGACGCAAGCCCCGCTCTGTGGGATAGACGGGATCACGGTTCGTGGCGATGAAACGGGCACCGGCGCGGATGCAGTCGGCTGCCGCCGCCAGACGGAGGTAGGTCAGGTTCGGGTCGAGCCCGGTCACGACCGCATCGGGCGCCCCGGCCGCCGTCCAACCGTCGATCCCCTCCTGGTGCATCCGCGTAGCGGCGTGCCCAACAGTGACCACCTCCAGCCCGACATCGCCCAGCTCGCGTTCCAGGCCGCCGGCACCGAGCGCGAGGACGCGGCGGATCCCCGTCTCGTGGTTGACGATGTGGAGAGCCGTCGCCCGCGAGGACGACACGACACGCTCCGCGGAGACAGGGCAGCCCATGGCGGACAGCCGCGCGACGTAATCGGCGCGGTAATGCATCGAGTTGTTCGTGACATAGACGATGTCGTCGCCGCGCGCGGCTCGATCGGCCAACACGGCCGCGACACCGGGGATGGGCTCGGCCCCGCGATACACGACGCCGTCGAGGTCGACGAGAAGGAGCAGGCTCACGCGCCCGATCGTAGCCGTGGGCGTCCGTGCGCGTACGATTCGCCGGTGGCACCGCCCCGCGACCCTCTCGCCGCCACCGATCGACTGATCGTCGACGGTTCGAACTTCCTGCCCGCGCTCGCTCGCGGTGGCAATCAGGTGCCGCCCGCGGCGTTGATCGGTCGGCTGCGTGGCGCGATCCCGGCACACGTCGGCGTCGAACTCGTGTTCGATGGGGCGCCCGACGCGGGACTCCGCGGCGAGCGGATCGCGGCCGGGCTGATCGTCCGCCATGCGGGACGGCGCTCCGCCGACGACCTGATCCTGGGCCTGGTCGATCAGACCGGGACCGCGGCCGGACCCACCGGCGTCGCAGGACTCCTCGTCATCACCGACGACCGCGCGCTCCGGACCGCGCTCCATACGAAGGGTGCCCGGACGGCGGGTACGGCCTGGCTGCTCGGGCGCCTCGATCGACCACGGCTCGCGGCCCCGGGGATCGGAAACCGTCGGCCGCCGACCTCACACGAGGAGCCGGAGCGCGACCCGTGGAAACCCGGCCGCGGCGCGACGGTCAAGCGAGGCAACCCACGTCGAGGTCGACCCCCGTCGGGTAGCATGCGGTCGTGAACATCGTCGACACCCTCAACGGGATCTGGAACACCATCCTCGACATCACCGAGATGTTCGTGATCCCGGACTGGAGCAGTGTCATCGGCCTGCTCCCACTGCTGATCTTCCTGGGTGTAGTCGGCCCGCTGCTGACCTTCACGATTCTGGGGATCCTGGGTTACCAGGCCACCAAGCCGAGGGCAAAGCTGAGCCTCGAGGAGGGGCCGCAGGTCGCCCGCATCGGCGCCGACGGCCAGCCTATCTACCCGCCGGGACTGCCGTACTGCCGCCAGCACGGACTCATCTATCCGTCCGGGACACTGCGCTGCGAGCGTGGCAAGGAGGCGCTGGCGGTGATCTGCCCGATGTGCGGACTCGGCCGGCCCGCCGAGATCGACACCTGCACGAACTGCGGGCTCGTGCTCAATGTCAAGGCTCGACCCGTCCCCGTCGGTCGCTCGACCGGCCCCAAGCCGGGCGGCGCTGCCGTCGCCTGAGGCCCGGCCGCAACCGCGTACCCGCGCCGAACGTCAACGAGGCGATGACCATGGCCGAACTCTCGTCGATCCTCTTCCCCATCGGGGTCGTGCTCGTCGCGCTCGCGTTCGCGGCACACGTCGGTCACGCCGTGATGCTGGCGAACGGACGGCGAGTGGCACTCCCCGCGCTGGGCACCGGGAGCCAGCCGGCGTATGCAGGTGTGGTGACGGGCGCGTTCGTGACGTCGTCCTCGCGCAGTGCCACCGGCGGGCCGTCGGTCGCGGCTTCACCGAGCCCGCTGTCCGTCACGGCGACATGGCTGACGATCCTCGCGGCGGCCGTGCTCGGCGCGTCCCTGCTCCTGCGCGGCATCGTGGTCGGGCGCGGGCCGTGGGGCAACATGTTCGAGTTCACGGTCGCGTTCTCGACGTCGATGGTCGCGGGCTACGCGCTGCTCGCCCGTCGCTATCCCATCCGCTCGATCGGCTTCCTGCCGCTCGGGGTCGCCCTCGCGCTGCTGCTATACGCCTCGTCGCTGCCACGCGAGATCTCGCAGCTGGTGCCGGCTCTCCAGAACCCTCCCCTCCTGACGATCCATGTCGGGATGGCGGTGCTCTCGTACGGGATCTTCGCGACTGCGTTCGCTGCGGGAGTCGGCTATCTGATCCAGGGCCAGCACGATCGGTTCGCGTGGCTGCCGTCGCACAAGGTCCTCGACGCGGTCGCCTACCGGGCGGTCATCATCGGTTTCCCGATCTTCGCGACGATGATCATCCTCGGCTCGTGGTGGGCGTCGATCGCGTGGTCGCGCTACTGGGGCTGGGACCCGAAGGAGACCGCGGCCCTCGTGACGTGGCTGATCTACGCGGTCTACCTCCACGCCCGCAACCAACGCTCGTGGGCGGGACGGCCGGCCGCGCTGCTGCTGGTGGTCGGGTTCGGGATGGTCCTCGTGACCTACTCGGGCTCGCTCTGGTTCAGCGGGCTGCACTCGTACTCCGGCCTGTAACCGGCCGATGAGCGCTGCCGCCCCGGGTGGCGCGATCATCGACACGCGTGGCCTGGCGAAGCGCTACGGCCGAACCGACGCCCTGGTCGACCTGACCCTGGGCGTCGAGCCGGGCGAGATCTTCGGCTTCCTCGGTCCGAACGGGGCAGGCAAGACGACGGCGGTGAAGCTGCTCCTCGGGCTCGCGCGCGCGACCGGCGGCGACGCCACGGTCCTCGGTGCGCCGCTCGGCGATCGTGCGGCGCGGCGCGAGATCGGCTACCTGCCCGAGCTCTTTCGCTACCAACCGTGGCTGCGCGCGCGGGAGGTCCTCGAGCTTCACGCCCGGCTCCGGGCAGTGGATGGCGGTGCGCCGGCACCTGCCGCCGCGATCGACGGTGCGCTCGACGACGTGGGCCTGTCCGACCGCGCCGGGGACCCCGTCGGCAGCTTCTCGAAGGGCATGCAGCAACGACTCGGTCTGGCGGTGGCACTTCTCGGGAACCCACGTCTCGTGATCCTCGACGAACCGACCTCCGCGCTCGACCCGGTGGGGCGCGCCGACGTCCGTGCGATCGTCCGACGTGCCCGCGAGGCCGGCGCGACGGTGCTCCTCAACAGCCACCTCTTGACCGAGGTCGAACGTGTGTGCGATCGGGTCGCGATCGTCGACCACGGCCGGGTGCTCGCCAGCGGACGGATCGACGACCTGCTCGGCGACACCCAGCTGCGCGTTCGCGTGACCGACCTTCCGGCGACCGGCCTCGACGGCCTGGCCCGGTTCGGGGCGGTCGAGACCGATGACGGAGACTGGCTCACGATCACGGGCGTCATCGACGAAGACATCCCCGACGTCGTCGCCGCGATCGTCCTGGCCGGGGGCCGCGTGCACGCGGTGGACACCGGTCGCGGCACGCTCGAGGAGCTGTTCATGCACGTCGTCGGCGACACGACCGACCGGCCATGAGAGCGATCCTGATCATCGCCCGCCTCACCGTCGCGGAGACGGCTCGGCGGCGCATCCTCGCGGTCCTGTTCGCGCTGACGGTGGTCAGCGTCGCGCTCACGACGTGGGGCATCGAGCGGCTCGTGACGCTCGCGCGCGACGGCGGGACGCCCGATATCGAGATCGTGCTCGGGGTCTCGCAGGTCCAGATCCTCGTCGCGTTCATGTTCAGCTTCGTGCTGGCCATGACCGCGGCATTCCTCGGGGCGCCAGCGATCGCGGCGGACCTCGAGTCCGGCGTGGCACACGCCATACTCGCGAGGCCGATCCGTCGGGCGGATCTGATCGTCGGCCGGTGGCTCGGTCTCGTGGTCGTCATCGCGGCCTATGCCGCCGCCTCCGGGCTGCTCGACATCGCGGCGGTCCGGTTGGTGTCGGGCTACACGCCGCCGCAGCCATTGTTGGCCGTCGTCTTCCTGGCGGCCCAGGCGGTCGTCCTGCTGACGTTCGCGATGCTGATGAGCACGCGGCTGCCGGCGATCGCTGGCGGGGCGATCTGCGTCGTGCTGTTCGGCCTGGGCTGGATGGCCGGCGTCTTCGCGGGCATCGGGCGATTCTTCGACGCGGGACCCCTGGTCGCTGCGGCCGAGGCGTCTCGTTGGCTCCTGCCCAGCGACGGGCTGTGGCGCGGAACGATCTACAGCCTCGAGCCGCAACTGGTCGTGGCCGGCGCGATCAGCGGCGCCGGGGAGGCGGCCGACGCCAACCCGTTTTTCGCCTCGGCGCCACCGCCCGCGACGTTCCTCGCATGGAGCGTGGCGTGGATCGTGGTCGTGCTCGTCCTGGCGGTCGTCTCGCTGCGGCGGCGCGACCTCTAGGAAGGGAGTGGCCTGGGTCCGCCCGAGACCCCGCCCGGCCTCCCGAATCCCCGCCCCAACGATGTAGTACGCGCATCCCAGCGACGCAATGTCCAGTTCCGGGCCGCCGTCGAGGGTTTCAGCGCCGTCGACCATCCACATCGCGCATCCACAGCGGCCCTTATGGCTGGTCGGCGGTGCCTGGAGCGAGGCCTAACCGACCGCTTCCGGACTTAAGGTCGCTGCCATCCGCGTAGTTCATGGTCGGACCGCCGTTGCGGAGGACCGCCTCACCCGGTGTCGGGCTGCGAGGCCACCCGAACCTCCGCAGTCATTCGCCCTGTCCCAGAGCGACAGCGCGTGGATCTCCCGATCGGGCCGTCGCAACCAACCAACAACCGTCCGACCGTCGACCGGAAACGCCGTGCGAAGCAGCGTCCTGTGCGCGGAGATCCGAGCGCGGTTCGTCCGTCCTCCGGCGACGAGCACCCAGGTCGAGACGGTGAGCGGCTCCCATCCTCGGTCCTTGGCGATGACCCACGCGAGCCGCCGGCGCCGATCCATGCTGCCGATCAGCTCGTTCACATCGGCGAGATCGGTCTTGAGCTCGATCACGAGAAGGGCGCGCCGGCCGGGGTGCCAGGCCAGGATGTCGATGATCCCCCGCTCGCCGAAGATCGAGTACGAGACTTCCGGGGCGAGGATCCAGTCCGGCAGGGCGGTCGCGAACCAGGATG
>DASTIG010000096.1:0-4635 GCA_035717785.1 Candidatus Limnocylindrales bacterium | reverse complement strand
GTGCTCAGGATCGAGCTGACCTGGCTGCCCAGGAAGATCAGCGCGATGATCGCGATGATCGCGATGAGAGCGAGGATCAGCGCGTACTCCGCGAGACCCTGGCCTTCCTCGTCACGACGAAGCGCGGCGAGGAGCGAGTTGAAGGGCGCCATCTAGGCACCTCCTGATGAGTACTCACCCCCAGTCGAGGGCTGCGCCACTATAGGAAGCGGTTCCACGCACGCCAACTGAGACGATGGTACTGACGAGCCACGCCGACTGACTGGACTGGCGAAGGCTTGAAAGGGTCAGGGAGTCGTGGCGACCTGCTCGGTCGCGACCACCTCGAGGGCCTTCGCGAGCTGCGTGTCGTCGATCGAGCCGACGGTCGCGGCCGTCAGCTTCGCGACATCGTCCGGGCTGAGCGGCACGACCCCGTCGGGGAGGGCGATCGGTACGTCAGGGGCGATGCCCTCGTGCCAGATCCGCCGACCGCTCGGGGTCAGCCACTCGACGGTCCCGATACGGAGCGCCGACCCGTCGGACAGGTCGAACTCGCCCAACACGGTCCCGGTGCCGAACGTCGTCTCCCCGACGACCTTGGCCCGCGCCGCGTCCTGGAGCGCGCCGGACACGATCTCCGCCGAGCTCGCGGTATTGCCATCGACCACCACCACGAGCGGCAGGTCGGTCGCCACGCCATCGGGCGAGACCGGGTGCTCGGTCCGTTCGTCGGACGCGTTGCGCTCGATGTAAACGAGGCCCTTCGATAGGAACTGGCTGGCGACGCCGACAGCCTCGTTGACGTACCCGCCCGGGTTGCCGCGCAGGTCGAGGACGATCCGGGTGGCGCCCGCGGCCCTGGCCGCCTTCAGCGCCTCGACGACATCATCCGCCGCGCCATTCGAGAACTGGTCCAAGCGGATCAGGCCTGTCGTCGTGCCCGGCACCATCGTCCAGGAGACCGGGTGGATCGGGACATCGGCGCGGACCATCGAGATCGTCCGCTCGGCGGCGCCGGTGCCGGGCCGGATCGTCACCTCGACGTTCGTGCCGGCCTCGCCGCGGACCCAGCCGGCGACCTCGTCGATCGACCGACCTTCCGTCGACCGCCCGTCGACCGCGACGATGACGTCGCCCGGTGCGATGCCCGCCGCTTCGGCAGGACCGCCATCGAAGACGCCGATGACACGCGGCAGACCGGCGTCGTCGGGTTCGATCCGCACGCCGATTCCGACGTACGAGCCGGACAGCGAGTCGTTGCGCTCCTTGCGCTCCTCGGGCGTCATGAAGTCCGTGTGCCCGGTGTCACCGACGGCCTGGGTCAGGCCTTCGATCGCCCCGTAGATGAGGGCACGATCGTCGAGGGTGTCGCGACCGACGAATTGCTGGTGGAGGGTGTCCCACGCCTCCTTGATGAGGCCGAACTCGGTGGGCTTCAGGGAGGCAGCAGGGTTCGGGGCCGTCTCTCCCGGGGCGCCAGAAGGCGACACCAGACGACCGACCCCGATCCCGGCAGTGAACGTCACGACCAGCGCGAAGACGACGACAGCGCCGATGGCCGCCCACCGGCTACCGCGACCAGCCGCCGATGACGTCAGAGCCTGGGAGGGACCCGACGTGAGGGAGGTCGCGTCGGGCGGCTCTTGATCCGGGGTCGGCTGGGTCGGGATCCGGTCAGTGTCCATCGGTGGCATCGTGCTCGTTCGGTAGGGACGCTCGGCCGCGCAGGCCGCGCGAACGGCGCCGGACGCCTGTCCGGCAGGCGCAAGGATGCCCCAGATCGGTTACGGACAGGGTCGGCGCATGGTGAAGGTTCGTTCGCGATGCGCTAGACTCGGACTAATCCCTACTGATTTACTCGGAGATTGGCCCGACGTGACCGACGCCGCAACAGCGACCATCGGACTCGGACCACTGCGGCCGGCTCCCGCCGGGCTCCCCGACCCGAGCATCGTGCCACCGAGCGTCGGTGAGTCGGGCGATCCCTTCACCGCGATCCGGGTCATCGATCTCATCGCCCGGCTCGAACGTGGCCGTCCGGTCCGTCTCGCCGACGTCGCGGACCGGCTGAACGCGTCGTATCTCGACTGGTTGTTCCCGTTGCGGGTCGTGACCGACGTCGCGCTGCAGCTGCAAGCCAACTGGATGGCGGATTACCGCAACAGCTCGGGCATCGTCGTCGCCGACGGCCAGACCGGACCGACCCTGACGGTCGAGGACTCGAGCCGCGTCGACCCGTGGATCGTCCGGCAGGCGCAACGCGCCGCGGTCGACTGTACCGAGCGGCTAGCCGAGTTCAGCCGCCGCGACCGACCGACGTCGGCGGACTGATCCTCGACCCGCCGCGACTCCCGCCTTCGTCCCGCCCGATCCCCCTATCACCTCAAGGGAGGCCTCTCCTCATGAGTCACCACACCACCTCTGGCTCCGGCTCGCTGGTCGACGCCGACTGGGCCAAGGCCCATCTCGACGACCCGGCCGTGCGCTTCGTCGAGGTCGACGTCGACACGACCGCCTATGACCAGAGCCACCTGCCGGGTGCCATCGCCTGGAACTGGACGAGCCAGCTGTCCGACGGGGTCCGCCGCGACATCGCAACGCGCGAGGACTTTGCCGCGCTGCTATCGGAATCGGGCATCGGCCCGGACACGACCATCGTGCTGTACGGCGACAACAACAACTGGTTCGCGGCGTGGGCGTTCTGGCAGCTGAAGCTGTACGGCCATCGCGACGTCCGCATCCTCGATGGCGGGCGCAAGTACTGGCTCGACCACGGTCTGCCGCTGACCATCGATGTCCCGTCGTACGCGGCGACCGGCTACCAGCTGCCCGAGCCCGACTTCGCGCTGCGCGCCTACCGCGACGACATCCTGCCCAGGCTGGGCGACCCGGAGCTCGTGCTTGTGGACGTCCGGTCGCCGGCCGAGTTCAACGGCGAGATCATCGCTCCCCCGGGCATGTCCGAGACGGCTCAGCGGGCCGGGCACATCCCGGGTGCCGCCAGCATCCCGTGGGCACAGACCGTGCGCGAGGACGGAACGTTCAAGTCGCCCGACGAGCTGGCCGCGCTATACGAGGCCAAGGGCGTCACGCCCGACAAGGACGTCATCGCCTACTGCCGGATCGGCGAGCGATCGAGCCATTCGTGGTTCGTGCTTCACGAGCTTCTCGGCTACGAGCGAGTCCGCAACTACGACGGCTCGTGGACCGAGTACGGCAGCCTGATCGGCGTACCGATCGAGAAACCGGTCGCCGTCGGGGTGGGCGACTAGCGTTTGGTCGCTCCCGCCGGCCTGCGCCGGCCTGGCAGCGACGCCCGTCCGCTCGCCGCTGCGGGCACCGATTCTGATCGACGGTCAGCGACCCGCGGACCTCATGACCTCGACGAGCCGGTCGTGCGGGAGCGCGTGGGCCGTGATGCCGTCGCGCCCGACGACCGTCGCCGCGGCGACGAGCGCGTTGACGATGGCCTCCTCGGTCGCCTCCACGACGGCATCGAACAGCTTGTCGATGGTGATGTCGCCGACGGCGCGGACCGCATAGGTGGCGACGCCGATCGGGTCGTCGTCGTCGCCCGAACCGGTCGGGATCCGATTGCCGGTCGCGAACGCGATGAACAGGTCGCCGCTCGTGTGGCCGCCCGTGCCGCCGACCCGGGCGATCCCGAGGCCGGCGCGCTGCGCCAGCCGCTCGCATTGGTGGGGGAGCAGCGGCGCGTCCGTGGCCACGACGACGATGATCGATCCTGAACCCGCCGGCAGGAGGCGGGCGCGGTCGTCGTACGGGCTCGGCACCTCCGTGGCCGGGATGGCCTCGCCGACCCGCACGCCGTCGACGCGCAGCCACGAACGCTTCCCGTAGTTCGATTGGACGAGGACACCGACCGTATAGCCTCCGGCCCCCGTCGGGATGACCCGTGACGCGGTTCCGATGCCGCCCTTGAACTCGTGGCAGACCGAACCGGTGCCGCCACCGACGGCGCCTTCCTCGACCGGTCCACCGCGCGCCTCCGCCAGAGCCCCGTGAAGATGGGCCCCGGTGACGTGGAACCCGTTCATGTCGCTGAGGAGCCCGTCGTACGTCTCGCCGACCACGGGGAGTGACCAGCGCGCATCGCTCCCATCGACCGAGGCGGCCACGAGCGCGTCGCGCACGATCCCGACGCTATGCGTATTGGTGATCGCGACAGGCGAGGTCAGCAGGCCTGACTCACGGACCCATTCGAGGCCGGTCATCTCGCCGTTGCCGTTGAGGCAATGGCGCCCGGCGAACACCGGCTCGCGCAGCGACGCCGCGCCGCGCGGACAGACGACCGTGACGCCGGTCCGGACAGGGCCTCGGCCGACGACCAGGGGTCCGTCGCCGCGGATCAGCGTCGTGTGCCCGACCGTGACGCCGGCGACGTCGGTGATGGCGTTGAGCGGCCCGGGTACGCCGAGGCCGAAATGGATCCCGAGGTCACGTGCTCGCATCCGAGGAGGGTAGCGGGCACGCGCCGTCGCGGTTGGGCGCGCGGCTCGTCCTGCCGACCGGCCGTATCATCGCCCGCGTGATCCCGGTCGGCCCGAACAAGCCCGGTTCGCACTCGTCGACGCTGCGCCTCCGGCGCCTGCCCGATCGAGTCGCGGCGCTGCGTCCGATCGATGCGGCCGA
>DASTIG010000095.1:0-3558 GCA_035717785.1 Candidatus Limnocylindrales bacterium | reverse complement strand
CTGGGAGCGCCAGCGTCGCAATGAGGCGTACCCGTCGATCAAGACCCGAGCCGGGCTGTCGGGCATCCCGGCGATACCGACCGTGGGGATCCTCTTCGGCGGCGTCGTCCTTGCCGCCCTCATCCTGTTCTTCCTGCCCGCATTGCTCGGCGTCGGCGGTCGGGACGGCGGCGGGTTCGGGTCCAGCGCGAGCCCGTCTGTTGCGGTGGCGACCCCGTCAGCTGAGCCGACCGCGATCCCCGACCCGACCCCGCAGACCTACGTCATCAAGGCGGGTGACACGCTGTCGCGGATCGCGCGCGAGTTCAACGTGACGCTCGACGCGCTGTTGGAGGCCAACAAGGACCGCATCTCGAACCCGAACCGGATCAAGGTCGGCGACGAGATCATCATCCCGGTGCCGGTGACCGAGGAGGTCCCGGCCGAGGCGTCGCCCTCGCCGTCCTAGCGCGGCGCGATGTTGATCGCTGTGATACGTCCCGCCTCGACCCGGAAGGTCGCGTCGATGTGCTGGGTCGGCGCACCCGGCCGGACGACGAGGACGTCGGCCTCGTAGGTGTTGCCGGTGTCACGGATCTCGCCCGGGATCATCCGGAGCCCTGCGTCGCCGCGCAGGAACCAGCCGCCGACCCGCTCCACCCCGCGCAGCGTCTGGACGTTGTCGCCGACGTGGACGCGCATCTCGGTCTTTTCGTCCATCAGGTCGACCGCGCCCTGGCGGTCGCCGGCATTCAGCTTCTCGAAGAACTCTTCCATCGTCTCGACAGCACCCATGGCCGGAGTGTAGCGTCGGGCGCCCATGCACGCCGCCGAGCCCGTCGCCACGTCTCTCGCTGCTGCCTGGCCGATATACGGGCTGCGGATCCGCTCGGAGCGCCTGGTGCTCCGCTTGCCGACCGACGACGACCTGTTGGCGCTGCTGGACCTCGCCAAGGCCGGCATCCACCCGCCCGACGAGATGCCGTTCGCCGTCCCGTGGTCGATCGGCGAGTCCCCCGAGTTCGAGCGCGGCTTCCTGTCCCACCACTGGGAGGCGCGGGCCGCGTGGTCGATCGACGATTGGCGGCTGAACCTCATGGTCGAGGCCGACGGCCGGCCGATCGGGTCGCAGAGCGCGTGGGGTCACGCCTTTCCCGTCCACCGCACGGTCGATACCGGGTCGTGGCTGGGTCGTGAATTCCAGGGCAGTGGGCTTGGCAAGGAGATGCGCTCCGCGGTGCTGAGCTTCGTGTTCGATGGGCTGGGGGCGCGGTTCGCCGAGTCGTCGGCATTCCTGGACAACGCCGCATCGAACGCGATCTCGCGTGGCCTCGGCTACGAGGAGAACGGCCGCGGAGCGCTCGCGCCCCAGGGCGTGTCGCGCGAGACGCAGCGGTTCCGGATGTCGGCCGAGGGCTGGCGTGCCCGGCCACGACCGCCGGTCGAGATCGAGGGTCTCGAGGCCTGCCGGGCGATGTTCGGGATCTGAGCAGGTCACAGCACACTGAGACAGGTCGCCCGCCGTGCCTTGGGCGTTCTCGCTCCAGTCCGTCGGGGATCAGATAAGGCCGAAACCGAAAGCGAGAAACGGCTGCAGCCGAGCCGCAGCCGTTCCAAGCCCGGATCGCGGAATCAGTTGGCCACGCGCTGCCAGTTGACGAATTCGACCGGGCCCCCGAGGTCGATGACCGTCGGCGGGCCACCGCCCTCGATCGGGTACAGCACGACTTCGTTGCCGGATGGGCAGGTCGCCAAGGCGCCATCGGGCGAGGGCTCGATCGATGCGCACGAAGTCTGCCCGAGTACTCGCAGGCCCGTTCCGTCGGACCGCACGACACCCGGACCGCCCGCAGTCAGGAACAGCACGTGCCGGTCGTCCGGGCTCCAGACCGGCAGGATGGTGTGGTCCGCAAGGCCGCGCGTGAGGACCTTCTCATTCCCGGTGGCGACGTCGATCGTGGCAACGTCCCAACCGATGCCGCCGCCAGGCTGGGGATCGATCGCGTCGTCGACCTGATATGCGATCGACCTGCCGTCGTGTGACCACGACGGCTCCTGGAACGCATATTCGGTTCCGGCCGACGTCAGCAGCTTCTGCTCGACTTGAAAGTCCGCACTTATGACGCAGATGTGCGGCACGCCGCTGGTCGTGCATAGGTAGGCGAGCCGTCCGTCCGGAGCCCAAGCGGGATCCTTGCGGAACTTGATCGACTCGTCCGGTCCGAGTTCACTAATCGTTCGGGCGTCGATGTCGGCGACATACAGCCGATCGCCTGACCCGCTGAAGGCAAGACGTCGATCGTCCGGTGACCAGGCGATCCGAAAACCAGGGTCGCCGACGAGCTTGGCATGGTCGACCTCGAAGGCCTCGGATCCGTCTGCGTTCGCGACGATCAGCGACTTCTGACTCGCACGACCGGTGTCCGGAGTCGCCCACGCGGCGATCCTGGTTCCGTCGCGCGAGAACGACGTCCCGGTGACGCCTTCGAAGGGCAGCACGAGAGGTTGTGCGGTCGACCCGTCAGGCTCCATGAGGACGATCTCGCCGTTGACGTTCGCTGCGAGCAACCCGTTGCCGGCGAGGCCGAACGGAGGGGGTAGGCGTTGCTGCTGCAAGAGCTGGCTTCCCACGACGATCCCACCGACCGTGAGGGCGAGGATCACCAGGCCGACGAGGATCAACCGCGCGGGTCGGCCGAAGCCAAAGTAGTTCCTCAACGAAAGTTGCGTCTGCATCGGAGGCTCCATGAGACGGGCGAGCCAACCTGGACGCGGCCGCAACGAGCGTGTTCGTTCTAGGATTCGAGGCGCGAGGTTTTCGGGCGCCCGCGACGGCGCGACGACCTCCATCCACCGCGCGAGGTCCCGTTCGATGTCGTGCGACGCGTTCATGCCAGTCGCCCCGGCTTGAGCTGAGTAGTTCGGGCGTCGGCTTCGAGCGCCGCACGCATCGCGTGGAGCGCTCGATTGAGCCGGGACTTTGCGGTGCCCTCGGGAATCCCAAGGATCTCGCCGGTCTCGGCCGCCGATAGCCCGCCGTGGAAGTGCAATACGAGGATCGCGCGCTGCTCGACGGTCAGCCGTCGAAAGCCGCGCTCGATCTCGTCGCGGTCGGCAAGGTCTGCCGACGCATCGCCGATACTCGGCGGGGTCGGATCGAACGTGTTGACGATCAGTCGCCGACGACGGTGTCGATCGGCCTCTCGATAACACGCTCTGACGACGAGTCGATGGATCCACGCGTCCCACGCATCCGGATCCCGCAGGGCCCGCACATCTCTCCAGGCGGAGATGAGCGCCTCCTGGACTGCGTCCTGGGCGCGGTCAGGATCCCGAAGGATGAGCGTTGCGACGCCGTACAGCCGATCGGTCGCCGACTCCGCCAGGATGGCGAAGGCGGCGTGATCGCCCTGACGTGCTCGTTCGACGAGTGTTCGATCCATCCTCGTCATCCATGCGGCGCGACGCTTCTCGCCGCGCTCACACACTAGGGCACGCTCATCCTCGAACCGTTCCATCTACGGGCCAGAGTCGGTGGTGACCCGATGTGACATCGATCCTGCCGAGCCCGCGACCGGG
>DASTIG010000094.1:0-32739 GCA_035717785.1 Candidatus Limnocylindrales bacterium | reverse complement strand
GCCTGCTGGCCGCAGTCGAGCGGACCGACACGGCGCTATGCCGGGACATCCCACATCGACGTCGCGAACCTCTCGGCCTCGGGGGCGACCGAGATCGTCGACGAGATCGCAGGAAAGCGCCTGACGATCTCCGGCCTGGGCTACTACCCGAACCCGCTCCACCCCGACCCCGAGCATCGCGAGCGCGTGATCGGACATCTCAAGAACGTCATCACGGCCGCCGAGAAGATGGACGTTCCATTCGTCAACACGTTCATAGGCGCCGACGCGGCGAAGAACCAGGACGACAACTGGGAGGAGGCGCTGCGGGTCTGGCCGGACATCGTCGCGTTCGCCCAGGACCACGGGCGGAAGATCACGATCGAGAACTGCCCGATGCTGTTCAGCTACGACGAGTGGCCGGGCGGGCACAACCTCGCCACGACACCGCGCATCTGGCGGCGGATCCTCGAGCAGTGGGGCGGCACGATCGGGCTCAACTTCGACCCGTCGCATCTGATCCTCCAGATGATCGACATCCCGCGGTTCATCCGGGAGTTCGGGCCGCACATCCTCCACGTCCAGGCCAAGGACCTGCTCATCGATCGCGAAGGCCTCTACGAGCGGGGCGTCTTCTCCATGGGGATGGGTTGGCAGATCCCACGTCTGCCCGGTCTCGGCGATGTCGAGTGGGCGCCTCTGTTCGC
Organism: Candidatus Limnocylindrales bacterium; assembly: GCA_035717785.1. Classification (GTDB taxonomy): domain Bacteria; phylum Chloroflexota; class Limnocylindria; order Limnocylindrales; family CSP1-4; genus SPCO01. The sequence goes on along the minus strand of DASTIG010000094.1, from coordinate 32,053 downwards.
GGCCCTGTGGCGGGCCGGCTACGACGGCGACGTGATCATCGAGCACGAGGACCGAGACTTCGAGAACACTGACGACCGGATCAAGCGCGGCTTCCTCATCGCTCGCGACGTCCTCAGACCGTATATCAAGTGACGATCGATTTCGACGCCCTGACCGAGCGCGACATCGCGAAGGCGATCGACCACTCGCTGCTGCGCCCCGAGCTCGACGACGCGTTCATCGAGGACGGCTGCCGGCTGGCTGCCGAGTACGACGTCGCCTCGGTCTGCGTACGCCCCGTCGACGTGATCCGGTCATCGGCGCTTCTTCACGACACCGACATCGCCGTCGGCACGGTCATCGGCTTCCCCCACGGTGGCCAGCTGACGGCGACGAAGGTGTTCGAGGCGCGCCAGGCGCTCGAGGATGGAGCGACCGAGCTCGACATGGTCATCCAGATCGGGGCGCTCAAGTCGGGTCGCGACGCTGCTGTCCAGGCTGACATCGCGGCAGTCGTCGAAGTCGCCCATGCCGCCGGCGCCATCGTCAAGGTGATCTTCGAGAATGCGTACCTGACCGACGACGAGAAGATCCGCGCATGCCGCCTGTCCGAAGCGGCCGGCGCCGACTTCGTCAAGACGTCGACCGGCTTCGCCCCGGGCGGAGCGACTCACGACGATCTACGGCTGATGCGGGCCAACACCTCGCCCCACATCCAGGTCAAGGCGGCCGGTGGTGTCCGCACGCTGGACGCGCTGCTCGATGTCATGGCCCTGGGCGTGACCCGCATCGGCGCGACGGCGACGAAGTCGATCATCGACGACTTCCGTGCGCGCAAGGCCGGCCGCGCTCCGGCGGCGGTCGCCGGTGGCGCCGAGAGCGGCGGCTCGTATTGATGAGCGCAGCGACCTCCGTGCCGGTCCTCGCGTGGATGGACGAGGCACGCTCCGTGCTCGACCGACTCGCGACGACGCAGGCTGACGCGATGGAACAGGCGAGCCAGTGGTGTGCCGACGCCATCGCGTCCGATGGCCTCGTCCACCTCTTCGGGACCGGCCATTCGCGGATCCCCGTGGAGGAGATGTTCCCGCGCTACGGGTCGTATCCGGGGTTCAACCCCCTCGTCGAGCTGTCGATGACGTTCCATACCCAGGTGGTCGGCGCGAACGGTCAGCGCCAGGCGATGGCGATCGAGCGGATGCCCGGACTAGCCGAGGTGATCCTCTCGAACTTCCATTTCGGCTCGCGTGACGTGATGATCGTCTTCTCGGCGGGCGGGTCGACCGCGGTCCCCGTCGAGATGGCGCGTGGTGCACGGACTCGCGGACTGCGCGTCGTCGCTGTAACCTCGCTCGCGCAAGCGATGGAGGAGGACCCGGATCTCGTGTCCGGGCGGCGCCTGGCCGACGAAGCCGACCTCGTCATCGATTTGTGTACGCCACATGCCGACGCGCTGATCGCCATCGATGGCGTCGACACCCCGGTCGGCCCGGGTTCGACGCTCGCGGCGGTGGCCGTCGTCAATAGCATCAAGGTGCGGACTGCCCAGCTCCTCGCGGAGCAGGGCGCTTTGCCGCCGACCATCACCCGAGCCTCGGTCGTCGGCGCCGAGCGCTCGCGGGCGTTGTTCGATGCCGCATACCAGGAGCACGCGCGACGGATCGCTCGTGCCCTCACCGGGGAGGGGTGATGGCAAGGAGCACCACGCGGAGGAGGTGGCGCCGATAGAGAGCATCGACCGACTTCCACCAAAGGACAGTCAGTCACATTCGACGACGCGGCCAGATCGGCGCGTTGGTCGTAGAGGAGGAGAACGGATGATCAACGGATCCACGCACAAGCGGCTGCTCGGCCTGGCAGCGATCGCGGTCCTCGCGGTCGCGTGCTCGAGCCCGGGCGCAGCGACGACAGCACCGAGCGCATCGGCGCCGGCGGCGTCCGAGCCGGCCGCGTCGGAGTCGGCGTCGGCGTCCGCTGCGGCGCAGTACCACATCGGGTATTCGAACGGCGGCGGCGTCGGCAACGGCTTCCGCGAGGAGCAGGTCTGCACCGCCAAGGCCGAGGCGCTGGCATCGGGTCAGGTCTCCAAGCTGACGCAGATCCACCGCAACACGGACGCCGCCGGCCAGTTACAGGACATCCGTGACCTGATCGCGGCCGATGTCGACGCGATCGTGTTCAACCCAAACGACCCCGATGCCCTCACACCCGCCCTGGATGAGGCGAAGGCCGCGGGCATCAAGACGATCTCGGTCGACGCGTTCGTCAACCACGCCGACACCTACAACCTCTACAACAACCAGATCGAGTACGCGAAGCTCGGCGCCAAGTGGCTGTTCGACAAGATCGGTGGCAGCGGCAAGGTCTGGTACACCCGCGGGTTCGCGGGCCATCCGGCCGATACCGACCGCCACACCGGCTTCACCGAGGTCCTCAAGGACTATCCGGGCATCGAGCTTCTGCCGGGCCCCGAGGGTGTCCACACCGGCTGGGATCCCGCGCAGGCGACGACGCTGGCCAACGAGTTCATCGCGAGCGGCCAGTGGGACGGCATCGCCGGCGTCTGGACGTCAGGCATGGATTCCATGGTCGTCGACGCCGCGAAGGCAGGCGGCAAGGAATTGAAGCCGATCGTCGGCGCCGACCTCGGCGCCTTCGTGAATCAGCTCCTCACCGAAACGGGCCTCGAGGGTGCCGCCGTGACCAACACGGCCGCCGTCGGTGGCGCAGGCGTCAACCTGGCGATCAAGCTGCTGAACGGCGAGACCGTCGAGACGGATGCCTCGGCGCCCAAGCCGAACACCGTCCTGCTCAAGCCGGTCCTCGCCGACAACACCACCGATGCGGGCAAGGCGTTGCTCGAGTCGTGGCAGGTCGACGGGCTGAACCCGCAGTGGCCGCTCGGTCTCCAGATCGAGGGCTACACGACGTACACGCCCCAGCAGGCCGTCGACTGCAAGGGCCCCGGCGACGCGTAAGCCGACCCGGATCTGACAGTCGCACCGCGAGGGGATGCCGGCACCGCCGGCTTCCCCTCGCCGCATACTGAGGATCGATGACAGTCGCCACCGAACTGCTGCTCGAAGCGACCGGGATCGCCAAGACCTACGGGGCGGTGGTCGCTCTGCGCAACGCGACCCTCGCGGTTCGTCCGGGCGAGGTCCACGCGCTGATGGGCGCGAACGGCGCGGGCAAGAGCACGCTCGTCAAGATCCTCACAGCCGCCGTCCAGCCGGATAGCGGCACCATCACGGTCCGCGGCAAGCCGTGGGTGGCCCGTTCGCCTGCGGAGGCTCGTGCCGGCGGCATCATCTGCGTGTACCAGGAGCCGGCCCTCATCCCGGACCTGGACATCCGCTCCAACCTGCGCCTGACGGGCACGCCGGTCGAGGCGTTCCGCCACTGGCTCGCCGAGCTCGGCCTGACCGATCTCGATCTGGCGGATTTGGCGCGCCACGTCCCGCTCGCTTCCTTGCGCATCATCGACCTCGCTCGCGCGCTTGCGATCGAGCCCGCGGTGCTCATGCTCGACGAGATGACTGCGGCGCTGCCAGCCAACCTGACGGAGCGGGTGCTGGAGGTCGTCGGCCGGCAGCGCCATGGCGACCGCTCGGTGATCTTCATCTCGCATCGGATGATCGAGATCGCCGCGGTCTGCGATCGTGCGACCGTGCTGCGCGAAGGCGCCACCGTCGGCGTCGTCGACGTCACGTCCGGATCGGAGGAGCGGATCGTCGAGCTGATGCTCGGCGAGATCGTCGAGGACATCTCCGCCGCCGAACAGCGGGTCGCCGCAGGGGCCGAGAAGATCGCCGCCACACCCCGTCTGGCCGCTCGCAACCTGGCGGCCCGGACCAAGCTCCAGGACGTCTCCTTCGAGCTCCACCAGGGCGAGGTGCTTGGGGTCGTGGCGCTCGAAGGCCAGGGGCAGGACGAGCTCTTCGACATCCTCGCCGGCTCCGACCGTCCGACGGCCGGTGAACTGCTGGTCGATGGCACGCCCGTCACATTCCGCCATCCCGCAGACGCGATCCGAGCCGGTCTGGTCTACGTCGCCGCAGACCGCGCCGAGGCGCTGCTGATGCAGCGCTCGGTCCGCGAGAACATCGCGCTTCCCTTCTCGACGCCGCTCACGAGCTGGGGACCGATCAACCTCGGTGCCGAGAAGGTCAAAGTGGATGGCGCGATCAAGACCCTACAGATCGACACGCGCGCGGCGCGTGAGGTTCGCCGCCTGTCCGGTGGCAACCAGCAGAAGGTGACGATCGCCCGCTGGGTCGCGGGCGGCGTCAAGACGATGCTTTGCTTCGACCCGACGCGCGGTATCGACATCCGGACCAAGCATCAGATCTACCTGCTGCTGCGCGACCTCGCTGAGGCCGGTGCCGCCGTCCTCCTCTACACCTCCGAGCTGAAGGAGGTCCAGCTGGCCTGCGACCGGGCGATCGTGATCTTCGGCGGCCGCGTGGTGGCCGAGATCGACGCCGCCGACGCGGATGAGCCGGCGCTGTTGCGGGCAGCCTACAACCTGCGCTCCGGTGAGGTGCTCCCGGAGGATGTCGCGGCGGAGGTCGTCGCGGCGTCGACCGACGAGCCAGCGGAGGCCACCGGACCGAGCCCGTCGGGGACCGACGAGTGAGTGCCGCGAGCCCGACGCTCGATTCGGCGAGGGGCCGGCAAGGCGACGCCTTCATGGCGTGGGTCCGCCGCAACGGGTGGACGCTAGGCCTGATCGTGTTCTTCGTGCTGCTCCTGATCTTCACGCGGGTGATCCAGCCGAACTATGGCGTGACCGGAGTCCAAGGCCTGGCGATCTCGGTGCTGCCGCTCGCACTGGCCGCCGTCGCGCAGGCGGTCGTGGTGATCTCCGGGGGCATCGACCTGTCGACCGGCTCGATGATGGCGTTGACGAGCGTCGTGTCGGCCACCCTGATGATGGGCCAGTCGTCCGAGTTCGGTGTCGCAGTCGTCATCGGCGTGTTACTGCTCGGTCTCGTCCTCGGCGCGGCGAACGGCGGTCTCGTCGTCCTGACTCGCGTTCCGGACATCGTCGTCACGCTGGCGATGGCGTTCGTGTGGGCAGGCTGTGCACTGCTGGTCCTGCGGACGCCAGGGGGCGGTGCCGCCCAATGGTTGCGGGATCTCGTGCTCGGATCGATCGGTAACGACTGGATCCCGAAGGCGGCGGTCGTCCTGATCGTGGTCGTGGCGGTGATCTGGATCCCGATCCGGCGATCGCGCCTTGGCCTCTCGCTCTACGCGGTGGGGAGCAACCAACTCGCCGCGTTCCGCAGTGGTGTGTCGATCGGTCGCACGAAGATCATCGCCTACATGCTCGGCGGCCTGTTCTCGGCCCTCGCCGGCCTCAGCCTAACGGCCAGCACCGGGATCGGGACGCCAGTTCCCGGGCCATACACGCTGCTGAGCGTAGCCGCCGTCGTCCTCGGTGGCGTCAGTCTTGCCGGCGGTCGAGGCGGCGTCGTCGGGCCGATCGTCGCCGTGATGGTGCTATCGCTGATACGCACCGATATGACATTCCTGGGCATGAACACGAACCTCGCGACCGTCGCCCAGGGCGTGATCCTGATCGGCGTCGTCATGTTCGGCACGCTGATCCAGATCCGTCGGGAGCGCGCGTGAGCGGCGCCGTCGACACCGCGGACACACGCAACCCGTGGCTGACCGCGGCGGCCTGGCGGCGCCTGTTCCGCGATCGCCCGATGATCCCGCTGCTCGTCTTGCTCGGCATCCTGGTCGTGCTGAGCGAGCTCGCCCGACCGGGCGTGGTCTCGACGCAGTGGGTGGGCACGACCCTGCGTGCCGCGGTCCCACTGGCGATCCTCGCAGGTTGCCAGACCCTCGCCATGCTCACCGGCGGCATCGACTTGTCGGTCGGCGCCGTCGCCTCGATGACGGGCTTCGTGCTGGCGACCCTGGTCGGTGGGCCAGGCCTCGCCGCTGGCATCGCGATCGCGATCGTCATCGCCGCCCTGGCGGGCCTGGTCACGGGCATCGGCGTGGGTGTCTTCCGCGTCCATCCGCTGATCATGACGCTGGGGATGAGCCTGGTCATCCTCGGCCTCGCGAACGTCTGGCAGATCACGATGGTCCAGACCGGCAGCGGCGTCCCGGCCAGCCTGCGAACGCTCGGGACGGGGTCGTTCCTCGGCATCATCCCGTACAGCTTCGTCGTGTTCGTACCGCTGGCAGCGATCATCCTCCTCGGGCTGCGACGGAGCGGCTACGGTCGACTGCTGTACGCCGTCGGCGACAATCCCGTCGCCGCGCGGCTGGCTGGCGCTCGCGCGTGGCAGGTGCTGATCGTCCTCTACGTGATCTCCGCCGTGCTGGCGGGGATCGCGGGCTTCCTCATCTCGGGCCTCACCAACGTGGCGAGCGTCACGCTCGCCGACAGCTACGTCCTGCCCTCCCTCGCCGCGGCCGTCATCGGGGGGACATCGATCATGGGTGGACGTGGTGGCTACGGCGGGACGATCGTCGGTGCCCTGATCCTGACCGTCCTCGGCGCCCTCCTGAGCTCGCTCGGCTACCCCGAGGCCGTTCGGCAGGTGCTCTATGGCGCGATCATCGTGATCGTGGCGGCGGCCTATACCAGGGTGACCGGCGAGACCTGATGGCCGGCACCGACCGCCGGTCCTCGAGCCGACACCTCGGGTTGGACCTCGGCGGCACGAACATCAAGGTCGTCGTGCTCGAGCACGACGTGGACGGATGGCGGGTGTTGCATCGGGACCAGGTCGCGACGCCCGCAGCCGACGGGCCGGATCGCGTCGTGGCGCGACTGGCGGAGGTCGGCGCCGAGGCGATCGGCCGGTGTCCCGGCGTCAGCAGCGTTGGCATCGGGATCCCGGGGCTCTACGACCCGGCGACCGGCACCACGAGATTCCTCGTCAACATCCCCGGGGCCTGGGCGGGTCACCCTGTCGCGGGTCCCGTCGGTGAGGCGCTGGGCTGCCCGGTGGCGCTCATCAACGATGCCCGTGCCTTCGGCCTCGCGGAGCTGCGGCTCGGCGCCGGGCGCGGCGCGTCGGCGATGGTCGGGCTGACGCTGGGCACCGGCGTTGGAGGCGTGATCGCGATCGATGGACGCGTCCACCAGGGCCATGATGGCACCGGCGGCGAGCTCGGCCACCAGACGCTCGATCCTGACGGCCCGACCTGCGGCTGCGGCAACCGCGGCTGCCTCGAGGCGTATGCCCGGGCGGACCGCATCGCCGAGGCGTGCGGCACGGCGACCGTGGAAGAGGCGATGACCAGGGCACATTCCGGCGATGCGCAAGCGCTCGCCGGCTTCGAGCGCGTCGGACGCTACCTCGGTGTGGGGATCGCGAACATGATCACGGTCATCACACCCGACCGCGTGGTGATCGGAGGTGGCGTAGCGGCTGCCGCGGACCTGCTGCTCGAAACGATCCGCGATGAGGTACGTCGCCATGTCTTCACCACGTCGCTCGACGGGGTGGAGATCGTGCCGGCCGAGCTCGGCACGTGGGCCGGGGCGATCGGCGCGGCCATCCACGGCGCTGAGCAGGCGGAGCGGCGGCTAGCGTCGGCCGCCTCCGGGTCGACGGTGGTTCGGTGACCGACCCGAGCTACCAGCCGCACTACCGACAGATCGAACAGGCACTGCGCGAGCGGATCGCCACCCTGCGGCCGGGTGACCGCCTGCCGTCCGATACCGACCTGTGTGCGGAGTTCGGCGTCAGCCGTATGACCGCGCGAAACGCGATGGAGCGCCTCGCGGCCGACGGGATGATCCGGCGTGAGCCAGGCCGTGGCAGCTTCGTGACCGCGCCGCCCGCCCATCGCCGTGCGAACCGACTGATGACGTTCACCCAGGAGATGCGACGCGCCGGGCGCACGCCGAGCTCGCGGCTGCTGACGCGGGAGATCCGTCCATCGACGCCCGATGAGGCGGCGCGCCTCGACATCCCCGTCCACCAGCCCGTCGTCCACCTGCAACGCCTGCGGATGGCCGACGACGAACCCATCGCGCTCGAGTCGACCGTGCTCATCGGCGCGTGCGCGGATGCCGTGATGACCGCCGATGTCGAGGGCGGCTCCCTCCACGAGATCCTAGGCCGGGCCGGATTCGTCCTCCGCCGCGGGACCGGCACGGTCAGCGCGGCCGCCGCGACGGCCGACGACGCCCGCTGGCTCGGGCTGCGGTCGGGCGAGCCGTTGCTCGTCGAGCGGCGGGTGATCGCGGACGGGCACGGTCGGGCGATCGAGGCGACCGAATCGCGCTATGTGGCGGAGCGCTACGGGCTCGACGTCCAGTTCGACGTGGAGGCCCCGGACCTGGACGTCGCCGAGGAGCCGGGTTCGTGACCACGACCGTCGCGGGCCGGCTGGTCCTCGAGGATCGCGTCGCGACCGGGAGCCTCAAGATCGATGACGGGCGGATCGCCGCCGTCGCCCTCGGAGAGGCGGTGGGCGACGCCGGCCCGTACATCGCGCCGGGGTTCGTCGATGTCCATGTCCATGGCTCGGGTGGCCATGACGCGATGGGTGACACGGCCGCGTTGGGCGGCATGGCGCGAGCGTTGCTCCAGCGGGGCGTGACCTCGTTCTTGCCGACGGCGGTCACTGCGCCGCTCGACGACCTGGCCGCGTTTGCCGACCGTGTGCGCACATGGCTCCCGTCTGCCCCAGCCGACGGCGCCGAGCCGCTTGGGTTCAATCTCGAAGGGCCGTTCCTCGCGCCGGCCCGCCGTGGCGCCCATGCGGCGGCGTATCTGCGGGATCCGGCCGGCGCTCCTCGCGATACGCTCGAGCGGCTGCTCGACGGGTTGCGACTACTGACCGTCGCTCCGGAGCTCCCGGGCGCGACCGACCTGATCGGCTGGCTGCACGGACGGGGCGTGGCGGTGTCGATCGGCCATTCCGCGGCGGTCGTCGCCGAGGCACGAGCCGGCTACGCCGCCGGCGCCCGATCGACCACCCATCTTTTCAACGCGATGACCGGCGTCGACCACCGGTCGCCCGGCGTCGCTGTCGCGGCGCTGCTCGATGACGACGCTTACGTCGAGCTCATCGCCGATCGGATCCACGTCCATCCCGCTGTGTGGCCGCTGATCACGAGGCTCAAGCCGCGCGACCGGCTGCTCCTCGTCAGCGACGCGCTCGCGGTGGCCGGCACGGGCGATGGTCGCGGACGGATCGGCGAGCTGGACATCGAGGTGACCGACGGGCGGGCGACGCTCGCCGGCACCGACACGCTTGCAGGCTCCGTCATCGCCCTGGATGCCGCCGTTCGGAACCTCGCGGCCGCCGGCGTGCCGCTGCCCGACGCGGTCGCCGCTGCCAGCCGCAACCCGCTGGCCCTGCTCGGCGTGACCGATCGCGGCCGGCTGGCCGAGGGTCAGCGCGCCGACCTGGTCGAGCTCGGCGAGGACCTCGAGGTGCGCCGGGTCATGCGCGCCGGTTCGTGGGTCAGTGCGGCCTGACTCCGCCAGGGGTGTCCAAGGGATCAGCGTGGGGGCATCGCCGCGAACGTCCTGTCGACGTCGTCGAGCATCCGCAGGGTCGCCGCCTCGGCGACGTCGAGATAGCGGCGGCCGTAGTCGACCGACGCGTCGCGGGCGTCGCCCCATGTGCCGGATCGGGTCGCGCGGTACACGGACCCCGGCGTCGAGAAGAAGAACGCCGTATGGACGGCGGCCGGGCTGCCCACCTCGGGAAACGGCGGCATTTCCGCATTCGCATGCTCGATATCGATCAGGCCCTCGTCGACGGCCATCACCGCCGACATCTCGGCTCGGTTGGCATGGAGGCCGCTCGTCGGGCCGAAGAATTCGGCGGCCTCCTCGGCCGTCAGGCCGTCCCAGTAGTTGATCGGGAAGGCGCGCGTGCCGTCGGGCAGTCGATCGGCGGCGTTCGCGCAGGCATACGCGATCGCGAGCGTGTTGTCGTAGTGGCCGTTGAGGAACACGATCGTGCCGAAGCCCATTGTCGCCAGGCCGACCGCCACATCCTCGACCAATGCCATGAATGTCGGGATCCGCAGGTAGACGACGCCCGTGAAGCCGGCATGCGGGTACGACAGCCCGTAACCGATCGATGGCGCGACCGCGGCCCCGACCTTCGGCGCCACGCGCCGCGCGACCTCGGTCGGGACGATCGTGTCGGTGGAGAGCGGCCCGTGCGGCCCGTGTTGTTCGGTCGACCCGATCGGCACGATGACCGTCGTGTGCTCGGCCACGAAGGCCTCGACTTCGGGGTTGGTCATCTCGCCCAGGAACACGGTCGGTCTCTTCATTCCGGCTCTCCTCCTTGCGTCGCGGTCAGGCGACTGTCGTCGTCAGCTGCCCTATGCCCTCGATCCAGCACGTGACCACGTCACCCGGCTCCAAGTGTCGGTCCGGACCAAGCGGCCCGGCGAGCCGGGCGGGCGTCCCGCTCGCGATCAGGTCGCCCGGCTCAAGTCGGACGTGGCTGCCCAGGTAGGCGATGACCTCGGTGATCGGGAACCGCATGTCCGCGGTGCGGCCGTCCTGGATGGCGATGCCGTTGATCGTGCAGCCAAGCCGGACATCGCTCGGGTCGAACTCGTCCGCGGTCACGATCACCGGCCCGAGCGGGCAGAAACCGGGCATCGACTTGCCCAGCAGCCACTGGTCGCCGTCGAGCCAGGGGTCGCGCGACGAGACGTCGTTGACGATCGTGTAGCCGAACACATGGCGCATGGCGTTCTCCGCGGTCACCTGCCAGGCCGGTTCGCCTATCACGACACCGAGCTCGACCTCCGCATCGACGTTCCGGGTCAGCGACCGATCCCAGGTGAGCGTGTCACCGTCGCCCGCGATTGAGTTCCGTGCCTTGCCGTAGACGAGCGGCCGTTCCGGGCCGGTACCGGACGGCTCGTCGGGTGCGCGGTAGTTCAAGCCGATCGTGTAGATCGCGCCGGGGTCTGGGATGGTCGGCCCGGCCGCTGCCTCGTCGATCGGGCGCCATCCGCTCTGTGCGTGTCGGGCCAGCCGCATCGGTCAGGCCCGAACGGTCGCGTCAGCGAGGAGCGGCGCGACGGCCGTCCGCATCACATCTGCCATCCCGCCGACGCCGGTCCAGCGTTCGAACGCGATGGCCGCCTGCTGGATGAGCATCTCGGAGCCGTTCGCGGCGCGCAGACCGCGGGCGCGTGCTGCCCGCAGCAACGGGGTCTCCGGCGGAACGTAGACGAGGTCGAAAACGGTCGCGCCAGGCCGCAACGCATCGACGTCGATCGTCGCGCCGGTGTCGATCATCCCGACCGTCGTCGCGTTGACCGCCAGATCGGCCGACCGCAGCGCGGCCGCGAAGGCCGGGTCGTCGAGACCGACCGCCACGACCAAACCGTCCCCGACGCCCGCGAAACGCCGCGCAAGCTCGTCCGCCGCCGGCGCTGTCCGATTCCCGATCGTGACCCGCCTCGCGCCGCCCTGCAGGCACGCGAAAACGACCGCGTGCGCCGCACCACCGGCACCTGCCACGACGATCTCGGTCCCAGCGAGCGGCCGGCCCATCTCCAGCTCGACGCCGGCGCGGAAGCCCGGCGCGTCGGTGTTGAACCCGACAAGACGCCCGTCGTCGGTCCGCGCCACGTTGTTCACGGCCCCGATCCGCTCGGCGTCCTCCTCGACCTCATCGACCAGCGTGGCGACAACGCGCTTGTACGGCGCCGTCACCCCCAGGCCCAGCCAGTCCGGCCCGCGGGCAGCGCGGACGGCCGGCGCGACCTCGTCCGGTTCGAGCTCCATCAGCACGTACCGTGCGTCGATGCCGGCCGCGTCGAACGCCGCGTCGTGCATCACCTGCGAATGGCGCCGCCGGAGCGGCTTGCCGATCAACGCGACCTGACGCGTCACGCCGCCGCCCTCGTGTGCATGTGGTGACCGTTCGGAAGCCTGACGGACGCTTCCATCCTCGTTGGGTGCATGTCATGCACCGATCGTCGCTGAACGGCGGGTCCAGACACGATCCGGGTCACCTGGTGTCAAAGGCGTCGGCGGATCGCCGCCTGATGCCACATATGGTCACCCGGTGCACACGGTTGGCGCGGGGTCGGGCTAGTCGATTCACGAGGCGACGGCCACCCGGTCCCGGTTCGGGCGGCGAACCGGTCCGGCGCTCGCTGGGAACGTGACGTTCGGGATGATGTGATCCACCCACTCCTGAAGCTGCCCCGGATCGGGCGTCATCGTGTGGAGGATGAACTGCTCGACCCCGGCGTCGACCCGTGCCTGCAGCGACGCGACGATCTCCTCGGGCGTCCCGAACAGGTAGACCGACTCGAGGTACTTGGGACCGCGCTCGCCGCTCATCACCTTGAGGAACGCGCGGTGCTGCTCCTCGCGGGCCTTCTCCGGGTCGTTGGTCAGGACGAGGTGCAGGAAGTTCTCGTGGGCGATGGACAGCTCTCCGGGGTCCTGGCCGTTCTCGCGGAAGAAAGCCTGCAGCTCGGCCCAGTCGCGCGCGATGTCGGACGGCGGGCACGTGGGCCGAGGGATCCAGCCGTCGGCTCGGAGGGTGCGTGCCTTGACCGACTCGACGAACTTGGGGAGATCCGGCGACTTCGGGTCGGCCAGCTGCGAGCCACCGCCGACCCACATGGGTGGGCGCTGCGCGGTGCGTGGCTCGATGAAGACGTCGTCGACCGAGTAGTAGCGGCCGTGATAGGTGACGGTCTCGCCGTCGAGCAGCGGGAGCATGATGTCGAGCATCTCGTCGGTCCGCTTGCCGCGCTCCGACTTGTGCACGCCGACCGCCTCGTACTCGGCGTCGTTCCAGCCGACGCCGGCGCCCAGGATCATCCGGTTGTCGGACAGGAACTGGAGCGTCGCGAGCTCCTTCGCGAGGAGGACGGGGTTGCGCAGCGGCATGATGAGGATCGACGTCCCGAGCCGGACCCGCTCGGTCACTCCGGCCGCCACGCCGAGCGCCATGAGCGGCTCGAGCCAGTTGACCGAGTAGAACCGCTTGCCCACCAGCAGGTGGTCGGTGATGAAGAGCGAGTCGAACCCGAGCTCCTCCACGGTCCGTGCGAACGCCTTGATGCCGCGCGCCCGCTCCGGCCCGTCGCCCTCCCAGACATAGGACGGCAGGAAGACCCCGAATCGTCCGACGTCGCTCATCGGCAATACTCCTTGATCGTTGGCGGCCTCATCGGCCGTGGTAGTCCGGATCGCGTTTCTCGAAGAACGCGCGGGCGCCTTCGAGCATGTCGTCACTGGCGAAGACCCGTTCAGAGGCATCGAGCTCCGCAGCGAGGCCGGCGTCGATATCGGTCTCGGTCGCCAGATCGATGAGTCGCTTGGCCTCGCGGACCGCGAGTGGCCCACGCTGGGCGATCTCGTAGCCGATGGCGGTGGCACGTGCCACCGCCTCCCCTGCCGGCACGACCTCGTTCACGAGACCGATCCGCTCGGCCTCGGCGGCGGTCAGCACCCGGCCGGTTAGGATCAACTCTCTGGCCCGCGCCGGTCCGATGACGCGCGGCAGCCGCTGCGTCCCCCCGGCACCGGGCGTGACCGCGAGACGGACCTCGGGCAGGCCGAGCCGGGCGCGTTCCGAGGCGATCCGGAGGTCGCAGCACAGCGCGAGCTCGAGCCCGCCGCCGAGCGCGTTGCCCTCGATCGCGGCGATGGTCGGCATCGGCAGCTCGGCAAGGCTGCGCGCGACGCCCGACTCGAGCGCATGCCGCTCGCGACCCCCCGGTCCTCGCTGCGCCTCGAACTCGCCGACATGAGATCCGGCCGAGAACGCGCGCTCGCCGCGTCCACTGACGACGACCGCCCGCACGTCATCGGGCGCCGATTCGGCGATCGTCGCGAGCGCCGCCGAGAGCTCCTCGAGCAACTCGCGCGTGACGAGGTTGAGCGGCGGGTTGACGAGCTCGAGGTGCGTCACGCGCCCGAGCTGGATGGCGATAAGCTCGCTCATCGGGCAGCCGCGAAATCGCCGGCGAGACCCATCGGACTCTCCGCATACAGCCGGCGGTCCATCGTCCCGAGGTCGTCGGACACGCGTGGCCGGAAGCCCATCTGGCCGAGCACGTCGCGCTCGACGTCGATCCCGGGAGCGACCTCGATCAGGACGAGGCCGTCGTCCTCGAGCGCGAACACCGCTCGCTCCGTGATGTAGCGGACCTGCTGGCCACGCTCGCGCGCGAGGTGGCCGTTGAACGACACCTCGCGCACCTTCGGCACGAACTTCTGGAGGCTCCCCTCCTCGACGATCCGCACGCCGTCGTGGATGTCGAGCCGGAGGCCCTGGGCGGTGAGTGTCCCCACGAAGTTGATCTTGCCGGTCCGGGCGCTGATGTTCGGGAAGCCGCCGGGCCCGCGCACGCGACCCTCGAAGGCGTGGACGTTGACGTTGCCCTCGGCATCGACCTCGGCGAAGGAGAGGCTCGCGACATCGAGCCCGCCGCCGTCGTAGAAGTCGAACATGTACGGCTGGTCGATCATCGCCTGGTAGTTGAAGCCCGTGCCGCCCTCGTTCCCGGCGACCGGCACGCCACCGAAGATGCCCTGCTCGACGGTGAGGACGAGCTGGTCGGTGATGCCCTCCTCCCAGGCGACGCGCCCGATCAGCTGGCTGATCCCGAACCCGAGATTGCAGATCGCGCCGCGCGGGAACTCCAGCAGGGAGCGCCGGGCGATGATCTTGCGCACGTCGAGCGGTGCTGGCGGCTCGTCGGTCACGGGCTTGCGCAGGGAGCCCGCGTAGTACGGCGAGTCCTGGGTGATGTAGGTCTGCCACTGGTCCGGGTCGACGAACACGTGATCGACCAAGGCTCCCGGCACCTTCACGTCGCGCATGGGCAGGCTACCCCGACGAGCGAGCCTGCGGACCTGGGCGATGACGATCCCGCCGCTGTTGTGCGCGGCCATTGCCATCGCCAGCATCTCGCCCTGGAGGGCCTCGCCCTCCATCGTGAGGTTGCCATCCTCGTCAGCGGTGGTCCCGCGGATGACGGCCACGTCGATCGGGAACGCGTGGAAGAGCAGCCACTCCCGGCCGCGCATCGTCACGACCTCGACGAGATCCTCGATCGTGCGAGCGTTCTGCTTGCCACCGGTCTGGCGCGGGTCGACGTACGTCCCGAGCCCGACGTGCGTGACGAGCCCCGGGCGACCCGCGGCGATCTCGCGGATGAGCTGCGACAGGACGCCCTGCGGGAACGAGTAGGACTCGATCTCGTTGGCCTCGACCAGCGCGCCGAGACGCGGCTCGTTGCCGATGTTGCTGCCGATCGTCCGGCGCATCAGCCCGGGCAGGGCGAGCTGCGAGAAGCCGCGGTCGGCGAAGTCGCCGATGCCGACGATGCGGACCGTCGTCAGGTCGCGTGGCCTGCCTTCGGCGGTGAATACCGCCGCCAGCTCGTCGATGAAGCGCTGCGGGACGGCATGGCCGGCGCCGGAACCACCGATCAGCACCGTGCTGCCGTCGGACACGAGCCCGACGGCCTCACGCACGTCGATGACCTTGCTCACGGCATGTAGCCCCCGGCGTTGGGGTTGAGCGTCTGGCCGAGGAACAGGCTGGCGCGGTCGCTGAGGAGGAAGACGACCGCCTCGGCCACCTCGTCGGCGCGGCCGAACCGCCCGAGCGCCATGTCGCGCAGCCGCTGTTTGCCCGCCTCGCTGTCGACGAGGTCGGTCGTCATCTCGGTGACCGTGACCCCAGGGGCGACGGCGTTGATCCGGATCCCGCGCGGCCCGAACTCGCGGGCGAGCGACCGGGTCAATCCCAGGAGCCCGGCCTTCGCCGCGCTGTACGCGGCGGTCTCGGCGATGCCCATCTGTGCGAGCCGCGACGCGATGTTGACGATCGCCCCGTCACCGCGCTCCACCATCGATGGCAGAACGGCTCGAGATGTATGGAAGGCGGCCGTCAGGTCGGTCCGGATGATCTCCTCCCACTCCGGCGGGTCGATCTCAAGGAATGGCCCGACCTGGGTGAGCCCGGCGTTGTTGACCAGGCCATCGACGCGCCCGAACCGGTCGATGACCTGCTCGACGAGCCGTTCCGCCTGGCCGCCGTCCGCGATGTCCGCAGGGAAGCAGTCACCCTCCGCTCCAGCCGCGCGGACGCGTTCGAGGGTCCGTTGAGCGGCATCCGCCGACCGGTTGTAATGGACCGCGACGATCGCCCCTTCGGCGGCGGCCTTCACCGCGACCTCCGCCCCGATGCCGCGGCTGCTGCCGGTGACGAGGACGACGCGGTCCGCGAGGGACGCGCTCACGCGCCGACCACCTCGGGACGTGCCCCGGGACGTGCCGTGGGACGCGCGGCCAACGGGCCGCCGGCGGCGGGCACGCCCGTGGAGCCGCGCATCGCCAGCTCGGTCGGCAGGACCGCGCGAGCCAGCTCGTCGCCGCCTATGACGCGCTCCGCCTCGACGAACCCTCGCCTGCCCATCTCGCGCAGCGGGAGCCGGACCGTCGAGAGGCTGGGCGACGTGATCGCCGCCACCGGGACGTCGTCGAAGCCCGCGACCGACACCTCACCGGGAACGTCGATCCCCAGCCCGGCCAGGCGCTGCAGCGCACCGAGCGCGAGGAGGTCGTTCGCGCAGCAGATCGCCGTGAACGGGGCGGGACCCGAGAGCAGCGTGTCGACGCCGAGCGCCCCACCATCTGGGTCGAAGCTCGTATGGACGACCAGCTGCTCGTCGAACGGGATCGCGGCCACTGCGAGACCTCGGCGGTAGCCTGCGAGACGGGCTCGCGAGACGAACAACGAGGAGGGGCCGGCGAGGAACGCGATCTCGCGATGCCTGAGCGCGACGAGCGCATCGACCATGCTCGCCATGCCGGCCTCGTTGTCGACACCGATGTCGGCTTCACCGAGCGCATGAGGCGAGAGGTGGACCACGGCAGCACCGTCGACGCGCATCGCAGCCAGGTGTTTGTGCAGCTCCTTGGTGCGCTCCGGGTCGTCGAGCCCGCTCGCCGCGAAGATGACCCCTGCGGCACGCATCGAGCGCAGCAGCCGGACGTACGAGCTCTCGCGTTCGGCGTCGCGCTCGGAGCTGCAGGTGATGACCAGGTAACCGGCGGGTGACGCGGCATCCTCCACGCCCCGGACGACCTCCGCGAAGTAGGGGTCGGTGATGTCATGGACGATGACCGCGACGACCGGGATCTGGCTCTTCAGCAGGCCGCGCGCGAGCGCGTTCGGGACGTAGTCGAGCGTCCGCGCCGCGTCGAGGACGCGTTCTCGGGTCGGCGCGCTGACCGGGTAGTCCGCCGACGAGATCACCCGGGAGGCGGTCGCGATGGACACGCCGGCAAGTCGGGCGACCTCGGTGATCGATGCCATCAGAACGGGAAGGTCGGCGGCTCGTCGCGGACGGTCACCCACTGCCACTCGGTGAAGTTGTCGAGGTTTGCCTCACCGCCATAGCGGCTGCCGTTCCCGGACAGCCCCGAGCCACCGAACGGGATGGTCGCCTCGTCGTTGAGGGTCCCGTCGTTGATATGCACCATCCCGGCCTTGATCCGGTTCGCGATGGCGAGCCCGCGCGACAGCGAGCGCGAGTAGACGGCGCCGACGAGCCCGTATTCGGTGGCGTTCGCCAGCGCGACAGCCTCCTCGTCGGTCCGGAACGTGGTCACCGGCGCGACCGGCCCGAAGATCTCGTCGGTCCAGGCCGGCACGTCCTGGGTCACGTCGGCGAGGACCGTCGGCTGGTAGAACAGTCCTTCGTAGGTGCCGCCGGTCACGAGGCGGGCGCCACCATCGACCGAGCGCTGGACGATGTCGTCGACCCGGCGGACCTGCTTCTCGTTGACGATCGGCCCGAGCTGGACGTCCTCCCGATACGGGTCGCCGAGCCGAAGGCCCTGGGCCTTGTCCCGCAACGCGTCGATGTAGCCACTGGCCAGGCTCTCGTGGACGATGTGGCGCCCGGCCGCGAAGCACACCTGGCCCTGGAACTGGAAGGACGAGAAGGCACCCGCAGCGGTGGCGGCGTCGAGGTCCGCGTCATCGAGCACGATGAAGGCGTTGTTCCCGCCGAGCTCGAGCGACACCTTCTTGAGCTGCCGACCGCCTAGCTCGCCCACCCGACGTCCCGCTGCGGTCGAACCGGTGAACGACACCATCGACACGTTCGGGTCGATCACGAGCGCCTCGCCGACATCGGCACCCCCGACGACGATCTGCAGCAGCCCGTCGGGCAGGCCCGCCTCGCGGAAGACCGCCTCGAACATCGCGCCGCCGATGACGGGCGTCTGCGGGTCCGGCTTGAGGACGACGGCATTCCCGAGGGCCAGCGCGGGTGCGACCACCCGCATCCCGAGGACGCTTGGCGAGTTCCACGGCGTGATCGCGCCGATGACTCCGACGGGGATGCGCCGGACCATCGACAAACGCCCCTTCACGGCGGTCGGGACCAGCGATCCGTAGGGCTGCCACGGCAGGGTCGCGGCGCTGAGGATCTCGCCGTACGCGAAATTCGACTCGTGGTGCATCTTGCTGTGTGACGCGCCGGTCTCGCGCATCGTCCACGTCCCGAATTCCGCGCGGTTGGCCTCGTAGATGTCGGCGGCCTTACGCAGGATGCGCGCGCGTTCCTGGTACGACGTCTCGGCCCACGCCGGTTGGGCCGCCTTGGCTGCGGCGGCGGCCCGCGCGACATCGTCGCTCGTGGATCCCGTGACGGTCGCGATCAGTCGACCGGTCGCGGGCTCATGGTCCTCGATGGGCGCACCGGTCCCCGGTTCCCAGCGTTCGACGAACGACCCGAGCCAGCCCAGTGCGGAGGACTCCGTGGTGTCAGGGGCGATGGCAGCCATCAGGCTCCTCCTTCGGGTGCATCGGCTCCCACCGAATAACGCTCCGCGTACGTGCGTGGTCCATCGCGGACGACGGCGCGCTGCCCGGTGGCCGGGTCCCGCCAGACCGGCCCGCGGGCGAGCACGGCGTCGATCAGGCCTTCCTCGAGATAGGCGGGGTATTCCCACGAGCGCAGCTCGATCGCCACCTGGCCCGGATAGCCGATGAGGTCCCGGACGCGGCGGTCGGTGTAATAGCCGCCGACGATCGTCAGCTGCAGGGCCGACAGGTTGGTCGGCTCGCCCGCGAGCGTCTCGAGCCGGTCGCGGACGTCAGGACCGAGATCCGGCCGGAGCGCGGCTTTGAGCGGCTCGGCAAGGTCCGGCCGCGCGCGAATCACGAATGTGAGCCGATCGTCGGTCAGGACCTCGGCCGCCGACGGCATCCCATCGGCCGCCGGGATGAAGTGGTCGGCGATCGCGGCAAGCGTGGCCCGCTCCCCGTCGTCGAGTCGCGTCGCCACGGACGTCTCTGTCATGCCGGCACCTGCCGCTCGAAGCGCGTCTCGACCATGTGGTCGGCAGCCCGCAGGGCGATCGACACGATCGTTGACGTCGGGTTCACGCCCGACGAGGTGACGAAGCATGAGCCGTCGACGACGTACAGGTTCGGGACGTCGTGCGCCCGGTTCCAGCGATCCAGCACGGAGGTCTTCGGGTCGTCGCCCATCCGGGCCGTGCCGAGCAGATGCCAGCCGGAGTAGCGCATCAGCCGATCGACCTCGATCTTGTAGGCGCCGGCGGCCTCCATCGATTCCTTCGCCCGCTCGATATGGAAGTCGAGCATCCGACGCGCGTTGTCAGCCATCGTGTAGTGGACTTCGGGCGCGGGGATACCGGACGAGTCGGTGACAGTCGTCGAGATCGTGATGTGGTTCGCCTCGTCGGGTAGGTCCTCGGCGAAGAGGCCCCAGTTCGCGCCGTGGCCCAGGTGCGTCCGGACGTGGGCGTGGTGGTCGGCGCCCCAGATCTGCTCACCGGCCCGGCTCGGGAGCGCGGTGTTGATCGGACCACCGGTCGGCGCCAGGCCCCAGCGCGCCCCGCGGACAAAGCCGCGCTTCTCGTCGGTCTCATAGAACTCGAGCGACTCGATGAGGTCACCGAACTGCCCCTGCCAGCTCATCAGCGGGTCCTCGAACAGACCCGCGACGTTGGCGAACGGGTGCATCATCAGCCGCTTCCCGACAAGGCCGGACGAGTTGGCCAGGCCGTCCGGATGTGCCGGCGAGGCCGACAGCAGCAACAGCCGGGGCGTGCCGATCGCGTTCGCAGCGACCACCACGACCTTCGCCGGCTGGAAGTGCTCGGCACCTTCCCTGTCGATCCAGGTCGCGCCGGTGGCGAGGCCCTTGGCGTCGGTCTCGATGCGGCGGACGCGCGCCCCGGTCACGAGCCGCGCGCCCTTGGCGATGGCCTTGGGCCAGTGGGTCATGTCGGTCGAGGCCTTGGCGCCCTCGTTGCAGCCGGACTGACAGGTGCTGCGCTGAACGCACGGCCGCCGACCGTCGTAGGCGACCGAGTTGATCGAGTTGAACTCGGGCCACCAGTGCCATCCCAGTTTCGTCATGCCGCGGGCGACCTTGAGCCCGGCCGACCCGATCGGCAGCGGCGGCATCGGCGCGTCCTCGGTGTCGGGCGGGTACGCCGGGTCGCCGGGCAGGCCCGAGACGCCGAAATCGCGGTCCGTCCGGTAGAAGTACGGCAGCAGCTCGAAGTAGTCGATCGGCCAGTCGTCGGCGACGCCGTCGAGCGATCGGACGCGGAAGTCCGATGGCAGCGCGCGCGGCCAGGCGCCGGCAAAGATGATCGTCGAGCCGCCGACGGCGTTGTACATGAGCGGCGAGACGGGGGTGTCGTGCTCGACGATCGGGTAGTCCTGGGCGAGGCCGCGGATGTTGGGGCTTGTCGCCCAGTCCTTGCGCGCCTTGAGCTCCCAGTCGAGCTTGTTGCCCGGGTAGTCGGCGCGGTCGAGCCAGTCCCCTTGCTCGAGGCAGACGACGCCGAAACCGGCTTCCGAGAGGCGCTTCGCGACCACCCCACCGGACGCGCCGGCGCCGATGATCAGGACGTCCGCGGGCTCCTCGGCCATTGCTCCTCCTCCAGTGGCGAGCGGATCAGACGAGTGCGGGGGCGTTGGTCGGCGAGAGCAGGCCGACCTCCTTCAGGACGGTTGTCAGGTGCTCGCGCTCGGCGTCGGAGATCGGCAGGAGCGGTTGCCGAACGATCGCAGACTCGAGCACACCAAGGATGCGCAGGCACTCCTTGAGCCGGACCCGGTAGTCGCCGACCGGCGCGGCGAACACGACGTCGGCCAGCCGCTGGACCCGCCTGCCAAGAGCCATCGCATCGTCGATCCGGCCCTCCTGCCAGGCCCGGATCATGTCGACCTGCTCGCGGGTCATCACGGCCCCGAAGCCGATCAGCGCGCCGGTGGCGCCGAGCAGGAACGACTCGAGGATGAAGTTGTCGTTGCCGGTCAACAGGGTGATCTGCTTCGGCAGTTGCTCGAGCAGCCGGGCCGTGTCGACGAACCGGCGCGCGTCGAACGAGGCTTCCTTGATCGCGATCACGCCTTCGACGCGAGCCATCGCCTCGAGGACGTCTGCCTCGTAGTTCACCCCCGCCAACGCGGGCTGGAGCTGGAACAGGATGAGCGGCAGCCCGACTTCGGCGATCGCCGTGTGGTACGCGACTGGGACGCGCGGATCGAGGGGCTGGCTCAGGTAGGCCGGGATCGGGAAGACGAGTAGCGCGTCCGCGCCGGCGGACTTGAAGTCGCGTGCCTGGCGGACCGCTGCATCCGTGGACGGGCCGGCCAACCCGGCCACGATCGGGAGGTCGGTGACGTCGCGGACGACCTGGATGATCCTGATCTTCTCGTCGTGGGTCAGGTGCGGCCCTTCGCCTGTGTCGACGTTGATCGCCAGGGCGACCGGCCCTTGCTCGACCACCCACGCGATGTAGGACCGCAGGGCCTGTTTGTCGATCGCTCCGTCGCCGGCCATGGGCAGCACTGTCGCGGGGATGAGGCCATCGAGGTCCAGCGCCATGGCAGTCTCCGGGAAGGGTTGCAGGGTCCGGCGTTCGTCGTTCGCCGGCCATGGTAAGCGTTTTCTATCCTACGACGCCGGGAGCCTCCCGTGGGACGAGACGATACGCGGCCGAGCGATCCTGCATGCCGATCACCTCGATGAGGCCGAGCCGACGCAAGCAGTATGTCAACAGCTGCGCGGTGCGTCGGGGCTGATGGAGCGCGACGGCCAGCTCGGCCGTCGTGAACGGCTCCGAAAGCGTGTCGGGGAGCCAACATGTGAGGTCAGGTCGCGCCAGGGTGACCCGATCCAGCACATCGATCAGGCGCCGCTCTACCACGGTCCAGCCATGGCGACGCCAGCAGCGTTTGGGGTCGTAGCGCCGGACCTCCTCCTCCCGGGTCAATAGCACCTCGATCTCGAATCCGGGATCTTCGAGGAGTTCCGGGAAGGCCACAAGCTCCTTAGCCAGGTCGACGAGATCGCCGTGGCGCGGCGAGCGTCGGCGGCCGAGGAGGCCCCATCGTCATCAACCTGCACGATCCACCGGTCGACAGCGATGGGATGGACGACCCGGATTCGGTGGCCCGCTGCAAGCAACGCGATGACCTTCGCCCGCATTCCGGCGAACCCGCGCGTCTGGATCTCGATGAGCAGCTCGCCCCGCACGAGATCCACGACGTACCCGTCGACCACCAGCTCGACCTGGTCGCCCGGCTCCGCATACCACCGCTTCAAGGACGCGTGCAGATGCCGCTCTCGAAGCATCCCGATCGATGGCGCCGCGACGGACATCACCGCGATCGTACGCCGAGCCTGCCGTCAGGCCGCACTCCCCGGACTTCGCGTTTTGACGCGACATGGGGGCGCCAGTACGCTCGAACTTGGGAAGGAGGCCGCATGGCCCAACTCGACATGTTCAGCCTCGAGGGACGGGTCGCCTTGATCCCAGGCGGCGGCGGCGGGATCGGTGCGCCGTTGGCGGAGGCCATTGCGGCGGCGGGCGCCCGGGTCGCGGTCGCGGGCCGGACCGCCGACACCCTGCAGACCGCAGTCGATCGCGTCGTTGTGGCTGGCTCGGAAGGCCTCGCGATCGAGGGCGACGCGACCGACGAGGCCGACGCCGAACGGATGGTGCGCGAGACCGTCGATCGCTTCGGCCGCGTCGACATCGTGGTCAACGCCGTCGGTGGTGGAGCCGGCAAGGTGCTCCATCCGGCCGAGGAGTATCCACGCGATGCCTGGGATTGGATCATGGAGCTCAACGTCCGCAGCACCCTCGTCCCGACGCAGGCAGCGGCTCGAGAGATGATCCGGCGCGGAGAGGGCGGCGCGATCCTGAACATCACGTCGGTCCGCGCCGTGCTCGGCATCAACGCGGGATACTCGGCCTACGTCGCGGCGAAGGGTGCCATCGCCTCCCTTACTCGCCAGTGGGCGACCGAGTGGGCGAAGCACGGCATCCGGGTCAACGCCATCATGCCGACCTTCGTCGACACGCCGCAGGTCGCCACGCTGCTCGGCGACCCGGACTTCAAGGCGGGCATCGTCAGCCGCATCCCCTTGGGCCGTGTCGGCGAACCGAGCGACATCGTAGGACCAGCGATCTTCCTCGTGTCAGACGCGGCCACGTTCGTGACCGGCCAGGTACTCGGCATCGATGGCGGCCTGACGGCCACCCAATGACGACCATCGAGCTCGAGCAGGTCACACCGAACGTCTTCACGACCACGCAGCTGCGCGGCTGCAACCCGAGCTTCGTGGTGACGTCCGACGGCGTGGTGGTGATCGACACCCCGCAGCTGCCGACGAAGGCCGTCGCGATGCGCGCCGAAGCGGAGACGCACGGCCCGATCCGCTACCTCATCAACACCGAGAACCATGTTGACCACATCTTCGGGAACTACTGGTTCCGCGGCGCGGGCGAGGTCGTCAACCACAAGGCGCTGTGGGACATCTTTATGGACCCGAAGGCAGCGCTCGACCCGTTCGCCTACGCGCTCGAGGCGATCCCGACCGACGATCCAGAGGGCGCGGCGCTCATCCCAGATCGCGACGAGTACTACGCCGACCTGCCGCGCGGGACCGTGGTGTTCACCGGGGACCTGCTGAAGCTGGAGGTCGGCGACCACACGTTCGACTGCCACTGGACGCCGGGACATACCCCGGGACAGCTGGCGGTCCACGTCCCGGAGGAACGGGTCGTCTTCACCGGCGACACGATCTTCTCGGGCGTCCAGACCTGGCTCATGACGTCGAATGTCGACCAATGGCTCGAGGCGCTCGAGACGATCCGGGCTTTGGATGTCGACTACGTCGTGCCGGGGCACGGCCCGGTCGTTGGCCTCGATTACGTGCAGACACAGCGGTCCGTGCTCTTGGCATGGAAAGCCGCGGTCGCTGACGCCGTCGCGAAGGGCTGGTCACGCGAGGAGACGATCGCGAAGGTCCGGTTCGACGACGCCTTTGGGCCGGTCGACGTTGGGCAGGCCTACATGATGGATCACATCCAGAACAACAACGCCGGCTCGCTCTGGGACAAGCTGACCGCGACGGGGTACGGAAAGGGCCGCTGATCGAGCTTCAGCGCGCGAGCGATCTCGCGCCCGGAGAGCGCCCACATCCCGCCGTGGCTTGCCGGCCAGGTCGTCATCGGTGACTGAGGCTAGCCGCCCCGGCGCTGGCCACAACCACCATCGCGATCCCGAGCAGCTCGCGCGCACCGAGATCCTGGCCGAGCACCACGAAGCCGATCAGCGCGGCGACCGCCGGGTCGACGGACATCAGCACGCCGAACACCGACTCCGGGAGCCGGCGCAGCGCCTCTAGCTCGAGCGAGTACGGCAGCACCGAAGAGAGCAGCGCCACGACGAGGGCCGAGCCCAGCAGGTCGGGCTCGGCGAGCGCGCCGTCCGCCTGGATCACGCCCGCCGGGAGCACGATCAGCGCGCCGACGGCCATCGCGATGGCGAGCCCCGAGCCGCCCGGGAACGCCGCACCAGTGCGCTTGCTCAGGTAGATGTAGGCCATCCAGCACGTGGCGGCCGCGAGCGCGAAGGCGACACCGGCCGGGTCCATCGATCCGCCGCCGGGGTCGACGAGCACCACGATGCCGGCCGCGGCGAGCGCGATCCAAACCACGTCGAGCGGCCGCCGCGAGCCGATCACCGCCACGAGCAGCGGGCCGGCGAACTCGATCGTCACCGCGACGCCGAGCGGGATCCGGGCGATCGCCTCGTAGAACGACCAGTTCATCAGCCCGAGCGCGACGCCGAATGCCCCGGCTAGCCGCAGGTCTCCGGCCAGCCGGGGGCGCCAGATCGCCCACCGGATGATCGCCGCGATCGCCAGCCGCAGGAACGCCGCACCCGCCGGACCGAGCTCGTCGAACAGCGTAACGGCGAACGCCGCACCGATCTGCGGCGACACCGCCGCGACGAGCACCAGGCCCACGGCGGCCGCGCGCGCCCGGCCCACGGGAGGCCGCAGCCCGCCGACGTCCCGGTTCATCCCGCGAACTCCGGGTGTCGCGTCAGGTAATCCTGAACGTATGGACAGATCGCGATGACCCGCAGCCCGTGCCGGCGGGCGTCATCGAGCGCGAAGCGGACGAGCGCGGACCCCACGCCCCGGCCCTCGTGGACGGGCAACACCTCGGTGTGGATGAGGGCGATCCGCCCGCGCTTGACGGTGTATTCGAGGATGCCCGCGAGCTCGCCGTTGAGGTGGGCCTCGTAGCGCTCCCGCGCGGACGCGTCGGTGATGACCGGTCGGGCGGGCGAGGGAGTCATGGCCACAATGCTAGGGCGCGGTCGATCGGTTCTATGCGCGGCCGGCGGCGGTTTCCTCCTCGCGAGTGCGGCCCGCGAGCTGGATCAGGTCCTCGTGGAGCTCGAACCAGATGCCGTGGTAGCTGTCGACTCGGGGTGAGGCCACGTAGCGGCCGTCGCCCGACTGGGCCGCCTCGAGTGCCCGGATAAGCCGGGCGCGATAGTCGCCAAGGCGCGGGAGCGTCGGTTCGATCGGGGCGAGCCAGGCCGTCGCATCGGCGTGAATCTCGCGGAGCCTGTCGAGCACGCCGGCGTCATAGTCGGCGTCCGTGTGATCGTTGACCGTCTGGTGGTCGCGCATCTGCCATGCGGTAACGACCTCCTTCACGCGGTGGTCGATGTCGATGAAGGCATCCAGCGCTCCGGTCGCGTGGTCGACCCCCCACGAGTCACGCTCTGCGGCGAGCAGCTCCTCGGACCGAGCACGTCCCGCCTCCGTCAGCTTGTAGGCACCCGCCGCCGACTCGACCAGGCCATCGGTGACCATGGTCTCCACGAGGGATCTGACCCCGTCCGGGGAAGCGGAGGTCGCATCGGCGATGCCGTCAGGGAGCGCGAAGCCCTTGATCGCGATCGCACGAAGGACCCGGTCCGGGTCGGCGGGTGCGGTGTCGACGATTGGTACGTCGTGCTCGGGTTGGTCACTGCCTATGTCGATGCCCGCTTCCCGAGCCCAGCCGATCAGCGTCTCGGCCTCGGGCGCAATCTCGGTCGCGCCGTCGATCGCTCCCTCGAACACCTCGCCCGTCCCACCGTCGATCGTGATGACGTCGCCCACCCGCAGCGCCCGGCCGTCGATCCTAATCTCGCCGTCACCGACCTCGACCCCCTCAGCGCCGACGACAGCAGGGATGCCCCACCCGCGCGCGACAACCGCGGCGTGACTGGCGAGCCCGCCCCGGGATGTGAGGATGCCGGCGGCGCGGGACATGCCGTGAACGTCGTCGGGAGACGTCTCCGCGCGAACCAGGATGGCCGGCGTTCCGCCCTCCGCGGACCTCACCGCGGCATCCGGGTCGGTGACGATCGGCCCGCTGGCGACGCCCGGCGACGCGGCCAGCCCCGTCGTCAGCGGCTCGGCATCCGACGCGCGTCCGGTGGCGACCCGAGGCGGATCCGCCAGCAATGGCAGCACTCGTCGGACGGCCTGCTCCCGCGTCAACGGGAAGTCCTCGTCCTGCGCCATGTCGACCGCGATCCGCAGTGCCGCCTGCGGCGAACGCTTCCCGACCCGCACCTGGAGCAGCCACAGCTTGCCGTCCTCGATCGTGAACTCGATGTCACACAGATCGGCGTAGTGGTGCTCGAGTCGCTCTGCGGCGGCGCGCAACTCGCGGGCGACGGCTGGCAGGCGCGTGTCGAGGACGGCGATCGACTCCGTCTGGTGGGTTCCGGCGACCACGTCCTCACCCTGAGCGTCGAACAGGACGTCGCCGTAGAGCGTCGTCTCCCCGGTCGCCGGGTTGCGGGTGAACAGCACGCCCGTGCCTGAGTTCGAGCCGCGATTGCCGAACACCATCGCCTGGACCGTCACCGCCGTGCCCATATCGTCGGGGATGCCTTCCTTCTGCCGATACGTTTTGG
The DNA here is from genome assembly GCA_035717785.1 of Candidatus Limnocylindrales bacterium. GTDB lineage: Bacteria > Chloroflexota > Limnocylindria > Limnocylindrales > CSP1-4 > SPCO01. Next base: position 4,782 of record DASTIG010000094.1, on the reverse strand, counting down.
CCCGATCGCTCTGCCACGACCGAAAGACCGCCTCGATCGCCAGCCGGAGTTGGGCCCATGGCTCCAACGGCACTTCCTGGATGCCGACGATCGACCGGAACGACTCGACGAACCGGCGCCGGCACTCCTCCGCGAATGCCGCATCGCGCGCCACCTCACCCAGGCCGTGTGCCGTCTCGTCGTTCAGCCCGAGATCGAGGATCGTGTCCATCATCCCCGGCATCGACACCGGCGCCCCCGATCGCACGCTCACGAGCAGTGGGTCCTTGGGGTCGCCGAACCGTCGACCGACCTTGCCCTCCACCTCGGCCATCGAGGCGCGGATCTCGTCCTCGAGGCCCTCAGGCCAGCCGTCGGCAAGGAACGCACGGCAGGTCTGCGTCGTGATCGCAAAGCCCGGCGGCACGGGCAACACCAGGTCTCGTGCCATGACGCCGAGGTTGGCGGCCTTGCCGCCGACCAGTGCCTTGGCCTCGTCGAGCGTCTCTCCGTGCGGCTCGTCAAGCGCGTAGACGAACCGACTCACCGCGCCGCCTCGCCCGGCTCACGCACCTCCTGCAGCGCCCGCCAGACCCGCTCCGGTGACAGCGGGAGGTCGCGGATGACCGCACCCGTCGCATCCGCCACAGCTTCAGCGACGGCCGGAGCCACCGGCAGCAACGCGCCCTCGCTCATGCCCTTCGCGCCGTACGGTCCCGGCCCGTCGGCATTCTCGACGATGTCGCTCTGCGTCTCGAGCGGGAGGTCCATCGACGTTGGGATCCGGTAATCGATGGCGCCGAGGTTCCGGATCCGGCCGGCGTCATCCCAGATGTACTGCTCCATCAGCGTGTGGCCGAGCCCCATGGCAGCCGCGCCCTCGTCCTGGCCGCGGACCTGGAGTGGATTCAGCGCTTTGCCGACGTCCGACACCGTCACGTACCTGGGGATCGAGATGTCGCCGGTCTCGCGATCGACCTCGACCTCGACTGCCGTGCAGTTGAACTCGTAGAACGCCGCGGTCCCACCGAGCGGATGGTCGGGCTCAGCGTCCTTGCGCATCTCCCCGACGCCGATGATCTCGCCACCGAGCCGACCCAGCCCGCGCGCGACGACATCGCGGATCGGGAGGACGCGGTCGCCGATGCGCACGTCGCCGCGCTCGACCCCGATCGACGATTCGTCGACCGACTCAAGACGCGCCGCCATCGACCGGACCTTCGCCTGGATGTCCTGGCACGCGCGAAGGACCGCAGTCCCCATGAACACCGACGATCGACTGGCCGACGTCTGCTGGTCGTAGGGCACGACTGTCGTGTCGCCGCTGACGACCGTCACCCACTCGATCGGAGCCCCGAGCTCATCGGCGGCGATCTGGGCGAAGATCGTCCGGGCGCCCTGGCCCATGTCCGACGTGCCCGCGTAAACGACGACGCTGCCATCGACCAGAAGGCGGACGGTCGAGTACGACAACCCCGTCGTCGGCCCTGATTTCAGCCCGACGGCGATGCCCCGGCCGCGACCGGGCGGCCTCGGGGATTCCCAATCGATCATCTCGGCGGCTCGGCGCACGGCTACCGACCAGTCCCCATCGGCCGGCGTATCGCCCGGGATGAACTCCTCGCCCGGACCCGCGAGATTGCGCAGCCGGAGCTCGAGCGGGTCGATGCCGAGCTCCCGGGCCGCCTCGTTCATGTTCGACTCGACCGCCCAGATCTGCTGCGGGTTGCCGAACCCACGGAACGCGGTGGACGGCACGGTGTGGGACAGCACACTCCGAGCGACGATGCGGACTGCCGGACAGCGGTACGGGCCCATCGAGGTGTAGCTGCCCTTGGCCACGGTCCTGTCGGCAATATCGGCATAGGCGCCGATCAGGTAGTCCGCCGCGAGGTCGCGGAACACGAGTGTCCCGTCGCGCCGAAAGCCGGTGCGCACGTGGACCTCGGCCGCGCCCCGGCGGACAGCCTGGAACGTCTCCTCCAGTGAAAGCACGAGCTTGACCGGCCGACTGGTCGCGAGGGCCATGAAAGCCAACAGCGGCTCGTACTTGGCATGCTGCTTGCCGCCGAACGCGCCGCCAGGGTCGGGGGCGTGGACACGAACCTTCGCGAGCGGCAGCTGCAGCAGGTCGGCGATGACACGCTGGAGCCAGTTGGGGTGCTGGATCGCGCTCCAGATGGCGATGCCATCGCCGTCCGGGGCGGCCATGAATGCGTGCGGCTCGATGGCGAACTGGGTGACCATCGGGAAGGTGTAGGTGCCCTCGACCACAACGTCCGCCTCGCGTTCGGCGACGTCAGGGTCGCCCCAGCTGTGGCGATGCTCGTGGAGCACGTTTGACGCGGCCTGCGGATCGTTCGGACGCAGCGCCGGATCCTGGACGAGCGGCGCGTCCGGCGCCAGCGCCGCGGCGAGCGTGTGGAGGGCCGGCAGCTCCTCGAACTCGACCCGGACGAGGCGCGCAGCCTCCTCGGCGGCATCCCGGGAGTCGGCGGCCACTGCGGCAACGGGGTCGCCGTGGTATTTGGTCTCGTCCACCGCCAGGACGGGCCGGTCACGCCGCTGCGGACCGAACCGCGGCATAGGGCTGGGCAGGTCGGAGGACGTCATGACGAGTCGGACGCCCGGGACGTCGCATGCCGCGATGGTGTCGATCGCACCGATCCGTGCGCGAGCCACGTCGAGCGTCACGAGCTTCACGTGGAGGGTGTCCTCGAGATCGATGTCGGCCACGTACGCCTGCCGCCCCGTCACCCGCTCGACTCCGCCGACCCGTGCCGGCGAGCTGCCGACGAGGGTCATTGCGGCGCGAGCTCGGCGTCGGGGGTCGACGCGCGGTCGCCGACCGCAGGGAGCCCAGCGTGTGGTGCGGAGGCGCCGTCCGTCTGGTCGCCGGCAGTGGCCGCCGCTGCCACCGCTTCGATGATCTGCTCGTACCCAGCGCAGCGGCACAGGTTGCCGGCAAGCCCTTCCTCGATCTCGGCGCGAGTCGGGTGCGGGATCCCTGCGAGCAAGGCGGCCGCGGACACGAGCTGTCCGGGGATGCAGAAACAGCACTGGGCCGCGCCCGTGTCGAGGAACGCCTGCTGCAGCGGATGCAACCGCTCTCCCATCGCGAGGCCCTCGACCGTCGTGATCGACGCGCCGTCCGCCTCGACGCCGAGCATCAGGCACGAATCGACGCTCACATCGTCGACGAGGACCGTGCACGCGCCGCATTCGCCGACGAGACAGCACTCCTTGGTCCCGGTCAGGCCCACGTCGTCGCGGAGGACCTCGAGCAGCGTGTGGTGGGGCAGGACGTCGATGGCGCGGGCGCGCCCGTTGACGGTGAGCTCGATGCGGCGGGTGGTCATGCCAGCCGCTCGATGGCCCTGCGAATCGCGCGCAGACCCAGCACCCGAAGCATCGCCAGGCGGTATTCGGGACTTGCCCGCATCGACGTCGGCGACGGTGCCGCGTCAGCGAGCAGCGCCGCCAGCCGGTCGGTCTTGGCGTCGTCCGGCGCGGACCGATCGGCCAGGACCCCAGTCTCGTCGACCGCGAGGATCGGTCGCGGACCGACGCTCCCGTACGAAAGCCGCGTGATACCGCCCGGCTCGATCAGACACGCGAGCGTGACCGAGGCGAGGTCGTGGCCGCGGCGGCGAGTGCGCCGGACGTGGATCGCCCCCCGCGGACCACTCGGCAACGGCAGCTCGACAGCGGACACGAGTTCGCCTGGCGCGAGCGTGGTGACACCGGAACGCACGAAGAACGCGTCGATCGGGATGGTCCGGTTGCCCGAGGCCCCCGTCGCGACCACGCGCGCCCCGTAGACCAACAGGGCGGGCGCCGTGTCGGCGGCCGGCGACGCGTTGCAGATGTTGCCGGCAAGCGTCGCCCGGTTCCGGATCTGGACCGCTCCCACGACGGCGGCCGCCTCCGCGAGCGCCGCGTAGTCACGCCGGATCCGCTCGTCGCGCAACAGATCGGTCATGACGGACCGCGCACCGATCGAAAGGTACCCGTCGACTTCGCGGATCCCGCGCTCCAGCTCGGCGACTCCCTTGATGTCGACCACGGTTCGCGGTCGGATCGAGCCATCCCGGATGCGGATGATCAGGTCGGTACCGCCGGCGAGGAGGCGCGCGTCGGACCCCTGGTCGGCGAGCAGGCCAAGGGCGTCGGCCAGGTCGGTCGGCCGCTCATAGGCGAACGCGCGCATGGGTTCCGGGCCTACCGGACCCGATCCACCTTGTCCTGGGCCGGGGTCAACGCCCGATCGCCTCGACCGCTGGAGCCGCGGACTCGGGGGCCGCAGGTTCCCCGGCGAGGATCTCAACGCGGCCGGCGCCCCCGTCCACCCGGAGTCGGTCGCCGGTCTTGATCCGCCGCGTCGCCACAGACGTCCCGATGACGGCCGGGATCCCGAACTCCCGTGCGAGCACGGCAGGATGCGAGGTCGTCCCGCCGGTGTCGGTCACGAGGCCGCCGATCTTGGTGAACAGCACCACCCACGCGGGGTTCGTCATCTGGCACACGAGGATGTCGCCGTCGCCGACCTCGTCGAATTCGTCGACCGTCGTGACCACCCGCGCGATCCCCTCGATCGTGCCGGGCGAGCCCGCGATGCCGCTGATCACGCTTTCGTCCTCGGACTGCTGACGGTGGAAGCGCTCCGGGTAACCCCAGTTGACGAGGTACGGGAACGCGAGCTGCGACGGCGTGACTGTGCCGACCCAATCCCGCGGGTGGAGCTCTCGAGCGGCGTCGCGCTCCGCGCGCCGCGTCCCGACGAGGGCCCTGCCATCGAGCACA
>DASTIG010000093.1:0-2898 GCA_035717785.1 Candidatus Limnocylindrales bacterium | reverse complement strand
CGTAGTCGACGACGATCACTCGCCCGTCGAGCTCGAACAGGTTGGCTCGGCCCGGGTTGCGTTCGGGATCGGTGACGAACGTATTGAGGCACTTCACGACCGTGCGTTCCGGCAACCCGATCGCGAGGGCCGCGGAGGCCGCCTGCATCGCGTTCATCACGTTGTGGCGCGAGACGCCCGCGATCGTGACGGGCACGTCGATCAGCTCGACCAGCGGTCGTGACGACGAGCCGTCGAGGACGGTCATCCACCCATCCAGAGGTACGGTCGCACGGCCGCCGTCGGCCAGGGTGTCGCGGATCGCCGGGTGCCAGGGATCGAGCGAGCAGAGCCACGGCCGGCCGGTCGCGACCCGCCGCATCGACAGGACCCGCGGGTCGTCGGCGTTCAGCACGTCCCATCCGTCCGGACGCGTGATGCGCGTGACCGACGCCTTCACCTCGGCGAGCTGATCGATCGTTTGGATCCCGTGGAGGCTGAGGTGGTCTTCGGAGACGTTGGTCACGATCGCCACGTCGTTGTGGAGCACGCCGATCCCGCGGAGCAGGATGCCGCCGCGCGCCGTCTCGAGCACGGCGACGTCGGGCTGCTCCGCGAGCGCCCTCGCCGCGCCGCCGAACCCCGAGTAGTCGCCCTCCTCGATCAGGTCGCCGTCGCCGCGATAGACACCGTCGGTCGAGGAGTACGCGACGCTTCGGCCCGCCGATCGGACGATGTGGGCGAGGAGCCGGACGGTGGTGGTCTTTCCGTTCGTGCCCGTCACCGAGACCACCGGTGTGTCGGGATCGGGCACGTTCGGCACGTCGCCGGGTTCGACGGCCGCGACCCGGGCGGCGGCCTCGGCGACCAGGCGGTCGACCGACCTGCGGCCGCCCGCCTCGTCCAGCAGGGGCGCCACCTCGTGGCCGAGCGCCTCGGCCGCCCCCCGCCGTCGCCACGGGAACGCGACGACCACCTGGTGGGGTTCGGGACCGGGTCGGCTCCGGACGGCGAGCCGTACGCCGCTCGCGGTGGCGAGCCGCGACGTGAGGCGGGCCGCCAGCCGTGCGACGGTCCGCCTGCGTTGATCCGATCCGGCGCGACCCGGTCGGCCGCTCACCCCGGCTCGCTCCATCGCAGCCGAGAGGCGCTCCTCGGGGACGCCCAGCCACCCGCCGACGCCGATCGTCAGCTTCACCGCGGGGCGAGGGAAGTACAGGTTCGGGCCGTCCAGCACACGGAGCTCGACGAGGTCGGCGCGCGGTGGGGCCACGAGCGCGAGCTTAGTCAGCCGGGGTCGCCGGCGTGGTACCGGCGGAACGCCGGAGCGCGCCACGCGACGATACCCGCGCCGGCGATGCAGAGCAGCCCGCCCGAAACGACCGACGCCGTCGTCGAGAAGGCCGCCGCGACGAGACCCGCCTCCAGGTCGCCGAGCCTCGGCCCACCGGTCACTACCAGGATGTGGATCCCGAACAGCCGGCCACGCAGATGCTCCGGGACCGTGACCTGCAGGATCGTGTTGCGGAACACCGCCGAGATCACGTCGGCCGCCCCGGCCACCGCCAGGAAGAAGATGCCGAGCCACAGGTTCGAGCCCACCAGGCCGAACGCCGCGATGCCGGCGCCCCACACGACGACCGCCCAGATCACCGCCAGCCCCTGGTGACGGATCCGGCCGACCCAGCCGCTCGTCGCCGCCCCGATGACCGCACCCACGGCGGGGGCCGCGAACAGGAGCCCGACCACCGCCGCACCGCGATGGAACTGCGTGAACGCGAGGACCGCGAACAGCGCTCGGGGCATCCCGAACACCATCGCGATGATGTCGATCACGAAGGTCGACTGCAGGACCTGCCGGCCGCGCAGGAAGGCGAACCCTTCCTTCACCGCGCGCCACCCGACCGCCGCTCGTTCACCCTCGGAGGGCGGCATCGGGCGGATCGAGATCGAGGCGAGCAGCAGGAAGCCGATCGAGATCAGGTCGATCGCGTACGCCCACGAGAACCCGAAGCCCGCGACGACGACCCCCGCGAGCGCCGGCCCGATCAGACCGGCGCCGTTCCAGATGATCTGGTTGAGCGCCGCGGCGGCCGGCAGCTGGCCCTTGTCCAGCAGCCGGGGGGTCATCGCGCTGCGGGTGGGGCTGTCGATCGCGCTCGTCGCGGCGATGCCGGCCACGGCAACGTAGATCAGTGCGAGCGGTGGATCGCCGTGGACCGCCCCGGCGAACAGCAGGCCCGAGGACGCGAGGTACCCGACCTGCGCGGTGATCAGGATCTTCCGACGGTCGAACGCGTCCAGGAACGTCCCACCCGCCAGCGTCCCTACCACGAGCGCGAGGAACCCGACGAGTCCGATCAACCCCACGGCGACCGTCGAACGGGTCAGGCTGTACACCTGCAGGAACGTCGCGACGATCGTGAACTGCGAGCCGAAGGTCGACGCGAGCAGCCCGAGCCACAGCCGCCGGAAGTCGCGCGACGCGCGAAGGGGTGTGACGTCGACCGCGATCCGCCGAGCGAACCCCCCGATCCGCGACGTTCGCGTTCGGTCCGGCTCGTCACTCATGCGTCGAAGGTAGCAACGGATCCGGCCCGTTCGGCCGGGCTCGCCGGTTAGCCGGCCCCCGCGCCGAGCGCTTCGTTCAGCGTCTCGAGCCCCTCATCGAGCAGCCCATCGTCGATCGTGATCGGCGGCAGCAGCCGGATCACGTTGTCGTAGGTCCCGGCCTTCAGGATGACGACGCCCTCTTCGAGGCAGCGCTTCACGATCGCGTTCCCGCTTGCGCCGTCGAGTGGTTCCTTCGTGTCGCGGTCGGAGACGAGCTCGATCGCGGTCATCATCCCGCGGCCGCGTACGTCGCCGATCACGTCGTGCCGATCCTGCATCTCGCGCAACCGCCCGAGCACCTTCTCG
>DASTIG010000092.1:0-7274 GCA_035717785.1 Candidatus Limnocylindrales bacterium | reverse complement strand
GTCGCCGGGAGGACCCGGCTGCCACGAGCGGCGCGGACCGGTGGGCGGCCCGCCACCTTGCCACGGTGGACCTCGACGCGGCCCGACCTCACCAGGACCGTCGCGCCGCGGGCCACCGGGGCGGGGACCGTCAGACCGCGGCGCGTCGCGTCGCGGGCCACCGGGTCGTGGCCCGTCGCGGCGGGGCCGGCGACGGGGGCCCCCACCCCGCCGGCGGTCGTCCGGGGGCCGGTCAGCCACGGCTCACCTCTGCGATCCGGTGCCAGCGTTGGCCGTCCCGGGTGTCCTCGACTGCGATGCCTCGATCGGCAAGCGTGTCACGAAGCCGATCGGATGCCGCCCAATCGCGGGTGGCTCGTGCCGCGGCGCGTTCGTCGAGGAGAGTCTGGAGCTCGGGGTCGAGGGCATCGGCGTCGGGCTCGGGCAGGACGCCGAGCACCTGGTCGAGATCCCGCAGCGCTGCGACGGCCCGGCCCGCGTCGTCGGTCGACAGCGTCCGGCCTTCGATACGCCTGTTCAGGTCGCGCACGAGGTCGAACAGCGCGGCCAGCCCAGCCGAGATGTTGAGATCATCGTCGAGCGCCGCGCCGAACGCCGCCCGACCGGAATCGAGGGCCTCGTGGAGCGTCGGATCGCCGGGTCCGTCCACACGGTATGTTTCGAGTGCGCGGATGACCGCGTCGAGCCGGGCGACGGCGGCCCCGGCCGCAGCTAGCGATTCGTCCGAATGATCGAGTCCCGCACGGTAGTGGACCGCGAGCAGCGCGTAGCGCAACGCGCGCGGAGAGACACCGGCATCGAGGACTTCATCGACGCGCGCGATGTTGCCGGTCGACTTCGCCATCTTCGAGCCGCTGGAGCGCAGGTGCGCGCAGTGCAGCCACGTCTCGACGAAAGGCCGGCCCGTCGCCGCCTCGCTCTGGGCGATCTCGTCCTCGTGGTGGGGAAAGATCAGGTCGACCCCACCCGTGTGGATGTCGAATGACGGGCCGAGGTGCGCCATGCTCATGGCCGAGCACTCGATGTGCCAGCCCGGGCGGCCGTCCCCGATCGCCGTCGACCACGACGGCTCGCCGGGCTTCGGGCCCTTCCACAGCGCGAAGTCGCGAACGTCGTCCTTGGCGTACTCGTCGGCCTCGACACGTTCGCCGACGCGCATCTGCTCGGGGTCCAGTCGCGCGAGACGGCCGTAGGCCGGCCAGGACGAGATCCGGAAGAAGATCGAGCCGTCATCGGTGCGATAGGCGTGCCCGCGCTCGAGCAACGTCTCGATGAGGGCCACCATCTCGTCGATGTGCTCGGTCGCCCGAGGCAGGACGTCAGGACGCGTCATACGCAGGGTGTCCGCGTCGACGAGGAAACGCTCGAGGTAGCGAGCGCTCAGTTCGCCGATCGGCTCTCCCGCGGCGGCAGCCCCGCGGATGATCTTGTCATCGACATCGGTGATGTTCATCACCCAGGTCACCGAATAGCCGCGCCAGCGGAGATACCGCACGAGCAGGTCGGCGAATAGAAACGACCGGAAGTTCCCGATGTGGGCCGGCCCGTAGACCGTCGGGCCGCACGAGTAGATCCGGACGCCATCGTCACGGATCGGCATCAGCGGCCGTGTATCGCCCGTCAGCGTGTCGTGGAGCCGGATCTCGCTCACGGCGCCTTCTCGATGGTGGCCAGCGCCAGGGTCGAGATCGATCGGCCCGCGCCTTCCGGACCGTCGAGGTTGCCCGTTGACGCCTTCATGCCGATGGCCTCCTCGTCGATGTCGAGGAGGTCGGCCACCACGCCGCGCATCGCGTCGAGGTGACCGGCCAGGCGCGGGCGAGCGGCGACGATCGTCACGTCCACCGTCGCCGGTCGCCAGCCGGCCTCCGCGAGTCGGTCGACGACCGCCGCCAGCAGGTCCCGGCTCGCGACACCGCGGGGGGTCGCAGGACCGGCCGGGAACATGCGACCGAGGTCGCCCATGCCGGCCGCCCCGAGCAGCGCGTCCGCGAGCGCATGCAGGACGACGTCCCCATCGGAGTGACCATGGAGCCGCGGCGCGCCAGGGATCTCGATGCCGCCAAGCCGCAAAGGCTCGCCCGGGCCGAACGGATGCGCATCGCGTCCGAGCCCGGACCGTTGAATGGGGTTCGGTCCGACCAGCAGCGCGGTCGCCCGCTCCAGATCGGCGGGGACCGTCACCTTGAGATTGGCCGGATCGCCGGGGACGACATGAACGGGGATTCTACAGGCCTCCAGCAGGGCGGCCTCATCGGTCCACGTCCCGTCGGCGGCGACATCGCTGGCCAGCGCGCTGCGGAGGATCGAGCGGCGGGCGCCCTGCGGGGTCTGTGCGGCCGCGAATGCGGAGCGGTCGACGGTGCCTTCGATCCGGTCGTCGACGACCAGCTTGAGGGTGTCGCTGACCGGCACGACCGGGATCGCCGCACCATGCCGTTCTGTGGCTGCCACGACCTCCGCCACCAGCATCGCCGGGACGAACGGACGCGCCCCGTCGTGGACGAGCACGACCCGTGACCCGTCGGGATCCGGGACCGTTTCCTCGAGCTCCCGAAACCCGGCGCGGACCGAATCCTGGCGTCGGTCGCCTCCATCGGTGAACACCGTCCGATCGCCCGGAACCCAACCGCCACCCTCGAGCACCTGCCTCCGGTCGGGGGTGGTGACGATCACGATCGACCCGACGGCCGGGGACGACGCCAGCGCGTCGACGGCGTGCGCGAGCAGCGGCCTGTCGCCGATCATCGCGAGGAGCTTGTCCGCGCCGCCCATCCGCGACGAGGCGCCGGCGGCGACGATGATCGCGTCGGCGGGGGCCCCCGCGCCGGTCCTCCCCGACGCGTCGGCCATCTCGCTTAGTCGAGACGCGGCTGCGCGAAGATCATCCGACCGGCCACGGTCTGGAGGACCCGCGTGACCGCGACGTCGAGATCCTTGTCGATGTGTCGCGCCCCACCCTCGACCACGATCATCGTGCCGTCATCGAGGAATCCGACGCCCTGGCCGGCCTCCTTGCCTTCCTGGATGACGCGAACACGGAGCTCTTCACCGGGCAGCACGGCGGGCTTGACGGCGTTCGCCAGCGAGTTGATGTTCATCACGCGGACGCCCTGCAGCTCGGCCACTCGGTTGAGATTGAAGTCGTTGGTGAGGATGACCCCGCTACGCGCCCGCGCCAGGGCGACGAGCTTGGCATCGACCTCGGTCTCGGTCGGGACAGCGTCCTCCACGATCTCGACCGGCGTTCCCGGCTCCTTCTGCATCCTGTTGAGGATCTCGAGACCGCGGCGCCCGCGGTTCCGGCGCAACGTGTCTGAGCTGTCCGCGATGTGCTGGAGCTCGTCGAGCACGAAGCGCGGGATGACGAGCGTGCCGTAGATGAAGCCGCTCTCCACGATCTCGGCGATCCGGCCGTCGATGATCGCCGACGTATCGACGACGATACGCGGCTCGCCCGCGAGGTTCTCGCTCCGGATGTCGTCACCCGACCGAAGGAACCCGACGGCCTGCGCGGCCATGATCAGGTCGCGCCGCTTCGCGACGGTCAGGCCCAGCATGCCGAGTCCGAGGAACAGTGAGACTCCGAGCGGGAGCACGTCGCCCCACGGCGGTGGGAGGTTGGCGAGCGGCACACCCAGCAACAGGCCCATCAGGAGGCCGAGCGTCAGGCCGATGACCGCCGTCACGAACTCGGCAGTCGACAGATCCTCCACACGGGAGATCAACCAGGTTGCTGGAACGAGTGTCAGGTAGGGCAGGATCGCGAAGCCCACCACGACCCACGCGACGACCCACGCCGCAAGCAGGAACCCGGCGTAGCTGGCCTCCCGGAACAGGCCCTCTCCGGCAGTCGCGACGACCAGCCCGATGAGCCCTCCGAGCGCCGCTCCCAGGAGACGGATATAGCGGATCAACCAGTGCACCCTCGGTGGATCTTCTCGGTCGTCCACCCGGAGTGGCTTGGACGGGGCGTCAGCCTAGCATCGCCGGAACGGCCTCGCCACGAGTTCGGGGCCCCTCTCCCAGCCCCGCGGCGATCGCCTCGCGCAGCGTCCCGACCTCGATCACGCGGAGCCCGGAGACCTCGGTGGGGCGCCCGCCACGACCCGGTCGAGGCACGATCGCGGTCGCAAAACCGAGACGCGTGGCCTCCCGTAGCCTGCGCTCGATGCCGGCGACCGGGCGCAGCTCACCGAGCAATCCGACCTCGCCGATCGCGACCGCGTCCGGAGCCATCGGCCGGTCGCGCATCGACGAGGCGAGGGCAAGCGCGACGGGCAGGTCGAGGCCCGGCTCGGCGACGCTGAGACCACCGGCGAGGTTGGCGTACACGTCGTGCGATCCCAATCCGATACCTGCTCGCCGACCGAGCACCGCGACGAGGAGGCCGAGTCGATTGGGATCGATACCGCTGGCCTTGCGCGCCGGCGTCCCGTAGCCCGCCGGCGACACCAGGGCCTGCACCTCGACGAGCAACGGGCGGCTGCCTTCCATCGTCGGGGCGACCACGCTGCCCGGCGCCGATTCCGGGTGGTCGGCCAGGAAGGCCCGTGCCGGGTCCGCCACCTCGCGAAGTCCGTCGCCGGCCATCTCGAACACGCCGACCTCGTCGGTCGAGCCGAACCGGTTCTTCGACGACCGAACGAGTCGCAGCGCCGCGAAGCGCTCGCCTTCGAGCGTCACCACCGCGTCGACGAGATGCTCCATGGTCTTCGGCCCGGCGATCGACCCGTCCTTCGTCACGTGGCCGACGAGCACGACCGCGATCCCTTCGCCCTTGGCGAACTCCATGAACCGCAGCGTCGCCTCCCGGACCTGGCCGACACTCCCGGCTGCGCCGTCCAGCTCGTCGATCATCGCGGTCTGGATCGAGTCGACGATCAGCATCGCCGGGCGCGCCGACCGTGCCACCTCGACGATCCGGGCGACATCGCGCTCGGCCAGGACCTCGATCGCGGCACCCGCCGGAGCGTCGAGAAGGCCGAGGCGCTCGGCCCTGAGGCGAACCTGGGCGGCCGACTCCTCGCCCGTGGCGTAGAGGACGGGTCCGCCGATCCCGGCGGCCGCCTGGAGCAGGAGCGTGGACTTGCCGATCCCCGGCTCGCCGCCGAGAAGGATCAGCGACCCGGGGACGACCCCTCCCCCGAGGACCCGGTCGAGCTCACCGATGGACGTCGGCAGCCGCGGGACGGCGGCCTCGCCGATGTCACGCAGCCGAAGTGGTTCGGTGACGCCGCCTACACCGACGCGGGCTCGCGCCGACGCGGCGCTTGATGCCTTGGCCCTGACCACGGTCTCGACGAGGCTGTTCCACTCGCCGCAGGCGCGGCATTGGCCCTCCCATCGAAGGAAGGCTTCGCCGCAGCTCTGACAGACGTAGCGGCTCGTGGCCTTGGCCACGGCAGGGTCAGTGGGCCTCGACCGGCGTCCGGGACTCGGCGGCGTGGATATCCAGGCCGGCCTCCGGGTCCTTGTCGACGACGATCGTCGTGCCCGGTTCGTAGCGGCCGAGGAGCAGATGCTCCGCGAGGACGTCCTCGATCATGTTCTGGATGACGCGGCGCAGAGGTCGCGCACCGTAGGCGACGTCGTACCCGAGCTTGATGATGTGTTCCTTGGCCGCATCGGTGACCTCGAGCGACATCTGCTGAGCCCGAAGCTGATCGCGCACGCGGGCCAGCATCAGGTCGACGATCAGGGTCATCTCCTCGACCGTCAGCGAGCGGAAGACGACCGTCGCATCGATCCGGTTGAGGAACTCCGGCCGGAAGCTGTTCTTCAGCTCGGTCGCGACCTTTTCCTTCATCAGCTCGTACGAGCTCTCGGCGCGTGCCTCGTCGGTCGTGCCCTGCACCCGGAAGCCGAGACTCGAGTTCGTCTGGAGCTGCTTCGCGCCCAGGTTCGAGGTCATGATGATGATGCAGTTCCGGAAGTCGACCCGGCGACCCTTCGCGTCGGACAGGTGTCCGTCTTCGAGGATCTGGAGGAGGATGTTGAACACCTCCGGATGGGCCTTCTCGACCTCGTCCAGCAGCACGACCGCGTAGCTCTTGCGGCGGACGGCCTCGGTCAGCTGGCCACCTTCGTCGAAGCCGACGTAGCCAGGAGGCGCCCCGACGAGGCGGCTGACGTTGTGGCGCTCCATGAACTCGCTCATGTCGATCTTGATGAGCGCGTCCTCACTGCCGAACATGAACTCGGCAAGGGCCTTGGCAAGCTCGGTCTTCCCGACGCCCGTCGGCCCAAGGAAGATGAACGAGCCGATCGGGCGCTTCGGGTCCTTGAGGCCCGCGCGCGCGCGACGCACTGCCTTCGACACGATATCGATGGCTTCCTGCTGGCCGATGACCCGGTTGTGGAGGGCGTCCTCCATGTGGAGCAGCCGCTCCGACTCCTCCTGGGCGATGCGCGTGACCGGGATACCGGTCCACATCGCGACGACCTGGGCGATCTCCTCGTCTCCGACCGTCGGCTGGTCGCCGGACATCGTCGCCTGCCACTCGGCGCGGAGCGTGTCGACGGTCTCCTTGGTGGTCGCCTCGGTCTCGCGGAGCGTGGCGGCTTCCTCGTACTCCTGGTTGTTGATCGCCGCGTCCTTCTCCTTCGTGATCCGGTCCAGCTCGCGCTGGGCCTCTCGAAGCGCGGGAGGCGCCGATGCATGGCGCAGTCGCACGCGGGAGGCGGCCTCGTCGATGAGGTCGATCGCCTTGTCCGGGAGGTGGCGGTCGGTGATGTAGCGGATCGACAGGTCGGCGGCGGCTTTCACGGCCTCGTCGGTGATCGTCACCTTGTGGTGCTGCTCGTAGCGCTCACGGATGCCGAGCAGGATCTCGACCGTCTGCTCCATGGTCGGCTCCTCGACCATGACCGGCTGGAAGCGCCGCTCGAGCGCCGCGTCGCGCTCGATGTATTTGCGGTATTCGTCGAGCGTGGTCGCGCCGATGCACTGGAGCTCGCCGCGAGAGAGTGGCGGCTTGAGGATGTTCGCGGCGTCGATCGCGCCCTCGGCTGCGCCGGCCCCGACGAGCGTGTGGAGCTCGTCGATGAAGAGGACGGCGTCGTTCGTGTTCCGGAGCTCCTCGATGATCTTCTTGAGCCGCTCCTCGAACTCGCCTCGGTACTTGGTGCCTGCGACGAGCGACCCGATGTCCAGCGTCAGCACGCGCTTGTTGAGCAGGATGTCGGGGACGTCGCCCGCGACGATCCGGTGGGCAAGGCCTTCGGCGATCGCCGTCTTGCCCACGCCCGGCTCTCCGATCAGTGCGGGGTTG
>DASTIG010000091.1:0-13187 GCA_035717785.1 Candidatus Limnocylindrales bacterium | reverse complement strand
GTTGTCGGTCGCGAACAGCGCGACCCGCTCGTTGTCGGAGGGGGCGAGGTCGGTCGAGAGCCCACGTCGTCCATCGATCCGCACCGAGGCCGGATCCGTCGCCTGGACCCCGTCGGTGGAGATAAGCGCCTCGATGATGTCCTGCGGACGCGCCCGCGGTTCATCCGTCTCGCCGTTCGGGTAGACCTCTTTGATGCGGCCGGCGAACGTGATCGCGCCCTCCGGACGGGTGAGCGTGAGGATGTCCTCACCGTGCACGGCATTCGACCATCCCTCGCCGAGCTCGATGTCGAAGGCAGGCCGGAACCGCGACGGCGCATAGCGACCGGCGCCGAGGCCGCACGGGATGTCGAAGAAGATCTCGCACAGGTCGGACACCTCGCCGGCCGGTAGCGCGGTCGGCGCCGGTGTCGCCAACGGCGTGGGTTCCGGCGTCGGTGTCGGCGCGGGCGTGGGTTCTGGCGTCGGGGTCGAGACGGGGGTCGGGGACGCGACCGCAGCATCGCTCGGTGCCGCGGTCACGACCGGCCGGTCCGCCCCGGGCAGCGCCGCGACGATCATCGCGCCACCAGCGATGCCGAGCAGAGCCAGAAGCGCCACGGCCACGCCAGGCGGCGCAGATCGGCCGCCGCGGGCGCGGGATGAATGAGGCTTCGCGGATGCGCGCGGGCGCCCCCGTGCGCGCGTCGAGGCGGCATCGCGTGCGGGCCGGGGCTGGGCCTCATCGGCGAGCCTTGGGGTCGCGACGATCGTCGTGGGGCTCGCGTCGTCGGCTGCCTGCACGACCGCTTCGAGCGCCGCGGCCATCGCGTTGCCGTTGGGGTACCGGTCGGCCGGGTCGGGCGCGAGGGCTCGCCGCACGACCGCATCGAGCTCGGGCGGGACTTCGGGACGGATCGCCTTGGGCGACGGCGCCTCGGCACCGATCCTGGCCACCGCGATCGCATCGGTCGTCTCGCCGCCGAACGCACGCGTCCCTGTCAGCGCCTCGAACAGGACCAGCCCGAGGCCGTAGACGTCGGACGCCGGCGTTGTCGTGGCGCCGCGCGCCTGTTCCGGGCTGAAGTAGTGGACCGACCCGAGCGTGGTGCCGGGCTTGACCGCCTCGGCGTCGGCAGCCAGCCGCGCGATCCCGAAGTCGGTGACCATCGCGCGCCCATCGGCCGCCAGCATGATGTTGCCGGGTTTCACGTCGCGGTGAACGATCCCGCGCATGTGGGCCGCGCCCACGGCGCGGGCGACATCCAGGCCGACCCGGGCCGCGACACTCGACGACAGCCTGCCGCCTCGCTTCAGGCGCGCGGAGAGGTCCTCGCCGTCGACCAGGTCCATCACGAGGTACGGCTGGTCGCGGTCGGTGCCCGTGTCGAGGCACGCGACGATGTTCGGGTGGCGCAGCACGGTCGCGGCCAGCGCCTCGCGCCGAAACCGACTTGCGAGGTCCGCGTCGCTGGCGGCCTCGGGTCGGAGCAGCTTGACGGCGACTGCCCGGTCGAGCCGGAGGTCGATGGCCTTGTGGATCGTCGCCATCCCGCCCCGGCCGATCTCCGGACCCAGACGGTAGCGGTCGCCGATGGTTCGGGTCTTTCGCGCAGTCGCCACGGTTCGACGATAGCCGAGACCGGCGGAAGCGGTCCGCGGCCGAGGGGCGCCGATCGACCTCGCTAGCCCAGGTCCCGCGACCGCGCGGTCGAATCGCGGACGACGAGGCTTGGCTGGAGGACGATGTCAGCGACCTCGTCACCGGTGCGATCGGACTCGATCATGTCGAGCAGCAGCGAGGCGGAAGCCCGGCCCATCTCGATCCCCGACTGGCTGACGGTGGTGAGCGGCGGCACCGTGTATGCGGCTATGGCGATGTTGTCGAATCCGACGATCGAGACCTGATCGGGTACGACGACACCGGCCTGGTAGGCGGCACGCAGGAGCCCGATCGCGATCGTGTCAGAGGTTGCGTATATGGCTGTCGGGATCGGACGCCCGTCGCTCGCCTCGAACAACTCGAGGCCAAGGCGGTAGCTGGGTTCTGGATCCGGTTGACTGATCTGGTGGCAGACGATGAGCTCAGCCAGCCCGTGAGCGGTCATGAACCGGGCATAGAGGTCCGCCCGCAGGAGCTGGTCCACGGTGCCCGGATCGGACACGCAGATGATGTGTCTGTGGCCGAGACCCCACAGGTGCTCGAGCGCGAGGCGAGTGCCTTCGACACTATCTCCGTACACGCCCGGAAACGCTCCCCGTTCGACTCGATCCGATACACCGACCACGAACCGGTGCTGGACCGTGAGGTCGGCCAGGGTCTTCGTGCCATCGGCGAAGTCGCCGAGAACGACGATGCCGTCCGCGTGCGAGCGCTCGAACATCGACCCGTAACTCAATGCGACATCGGGGCGATAATCCACGTGACCAAGGAACAGCCGGAACTCGCGCGCACGCGTGATCTCGTTGATGCCTTGCAGGATCTGGATATGGAACGGATCGGAGATGTCCCGCGCGATGACACCGATCAGCGAGCTTCGACTGCCGCGCAACCCCCGAGCCAAGAGGTTCGGCTTGTACCCGAGGTCCGCTGCGGCTGTCAGCACCCGCTCGCGCGTGTCGTCGCGGATCGGGACACCGGTCACGCGCCCGTTTAGGATGCGCGAAGCCGTCGTGATCGAGACCCGTGATCGCTCGGCGACATCGCGAAGGGTCGTCGAGCCCGATCGCGGTCGATCATTCGTCGCTGCCTCCGCGCGGGGCCGGGACTTGGGTGGAATGGTGGCAGCCCTCGAAACGGCGTGGTCCCCTTGACTCGGAGGCCGGGCCGAGTATGCTGCCGCATGAATGGCAACGTCAAGCGTCAACGTTTAGCGTTCTACATCAAGGTCGGACGCGAACGTCGCCATCGAACCAGGAGGAGGAACGGCTCCGTGGAGACCATCGGCACAAGGCCGGGGTCGCGAGCCGCGTTGACGCTCCTGAGCGTCATCGCGCTCGTGGTCACCGCCTGCAGCAGCACCCCCGTCGCCACATCGGCACCAAGCGTGGCGGCGAGCACAGCCCCATCGGCCGGTACCTCGCCAAGCGCGGCCGCAGGGACCAAGCACGTCTCGATCCTGAACAAGGACATGACCGACGAGGAGATCGCGGCCGAGATCGCAAAGGAAGGCAGCGTCGTCGTCGGCAACTGGACCTACACGGCCAACGACGAGCTGGTCAAGCAGTTCCAGGAGTACGTCAAGACCACCTACGGCGCGGACGTGACCCTGACCTACGAGGGCACCCAGCAGCCGAGCACCTACCTCACGAAGCTCGCCGCGGCCAAGACCGGCGGCAACCCCGCGCCGTATGACGTGATCGCGGTCGAAGAGAACTACTGGGCCGACGCGATGGACCAGGACCTGGTCGACAACGTCTTCCCGTCCGACCTGATCCCGAACGCCGGGATGGTCCTCGACATCTTCAAGCACGATCCGACGACCATCGCCTTCCAGTCCACGGCCTTCCCGGGCGTCGTCTACAGCAAGGGACGCGCGGGCTGGATGAAGACGCTCAAGGATCTCGCCGACCCGCGCCTGAAGGGCAAGGTCGTGCTGCCGCCACCGGGCGACATCACGAACGGCGGCCTGTTCCTCGGGCTGTCCTCGGAGCTCGGCAAGGACTACAAGGACGCGGCGCAGATGAAGGAGGTCGTCGACTGGGCGGTCGCCAACATCGGCCCGAACGTCCTCAAGTACACGCCGGACTCGGCCGAGATGCAGCAGCTGCTGCGCACCGGCGCAGCCGACGCGGTGAGCTTCTGGAACAGCCTCGCCCGCCTCGAGTACTTCGGCGGGAACACCGACGCCGCCCTGCTCGTGCCGGCGAACATCTTCCCGGTCAACGGCTACCTGTGGGTCCCGAAGGGCGCTACCCATCCGGTGCTCGCTCAGGTGTTCATCAACTGGCGGCTCAGCAAGGAGGTCCAGTTCCCCAACAGCTGGCCCATCGATCACGGACCGTGGAGCGAGCTCAGCGAGGGGTTCCTCGGACCCAATTACGTCGACCAAGTACCCGAGTGGTTCGCCGCGGACTACTTCAGCTATTTCCCGAGCCTGGAGCAGATCCAGGCCTTCAAGACCGTCGACTGGCCCGCCTACAACGCGGCCCAGAAGGAGTGGCAGGACTACTACGCCTCGAAGATCGGCCAGTAGACTGACCCTAACGGCGTCCCCGATCGGTGCGACCGGGGACGCCGAATCGACCTGACATGGTGGATCGATGAGGGCTGAGCCGCTCGGTCTCCCCCTGCCCGCGATCGCTGACGAGGCTCGTCGTCGCGAGCGTAATCGTCAGCTCGTCGGGCTCGCGCTGGTCGCCCCGGCGGCCGTCCTTGTCGCGCTCTTCCTGTACTTTCCGATGGCGTTCATCGTGCAGATGAGCTTCACCGTCGGGTCGTCGTATCTGTCGCCCGCTGGCCCCCAGTATTCGACCGTGAACTACTTGGCGGTGTTGGGCCGGTATCTGCCGAACTTGCTCGTCACACTCCAGCTCGCCGCGTTGTCGACGGTGGTCAACCTGTTGTTCGGCTTCCCGTTCGCCTACATCCTGGTCCGACGAATCAAGTACCGAGACCTCGTGCGGGCGTTCATGGTGTTCCCGATGTTCGGGGCGCTGTACATCGCCTTCGGGATGCGCTTCGTGCTCCTGCCGGGCGGGCCGGCGACGCCGCTGTTGCAGGCCCTCGGGATCCAGAGCACTGCGGTCCTATACAGCTTGCCGTCCGTCGTGTTCGCGATGTCGATCTTCACGTTCCCGTTCATGGTGATGAGCATCGGTGCGGCGCTGAGCAACGTCGATCCCAAGCTCGAGGAGGCCGCGGCGTGCCTCGGCGCGAAGCCATGGCAGACCCTCCGTCGGGTCCTGCTCCCGCTCACGCGAAGCGGCGTGATCGCCGGCATCCTCATCGTCTTCGGGTGGAACATCGGCACATTCGCAGAACCGGTACTACTGGGTTCGCTCAACGAGCAACGGGCCTTGGCATGGACGCTCTACCAACGTGGCGTCGTGCAGACCGACTACGGCCTGGCGAGCGCGATGAGCGTCGTCCTGCTGATCATCGCGGTCCTCGTCAGCTACTTCTCGCTCCGTTATTCGCGCGGAGCGCTGGTCGATTGAGCACCGCCGCGACGTCCCTGTCAGCGCCTGCGCCCCCGCGACGGTTCAGCCGGCGGCGCTTCGTCGAGCTCGCGGGGCACGCCTATGTGTGGCTCGTCTTGCTCGTGTTCGTGTTGCCGTTCCTGACGCTGCTCGGATACTCCCTGACCGGGCCGGGCGGAACCTACGCGGTCCAGAACTTCCAGTACGTCCTGGGCAGCTTCGGCGACAACCTGCGCCAGAGCTTCCTCGTGGCCGGACTCACGCTGATCATCAACCTGCTCATCGCATTGCCGGGTGCCTACGCCATCGTTCGCTACCAGTTCCCCGGCAAGCGCACGCTGTACTCCCTCGTGACGCTGCCGTTATACGTGCCGGGGGCCGTGATCGGGATCTCGCTGGTCCTCGTGTACAACTTCACCTACCACCTCACGACGTCCATCTGGGGGCTCGTGTTCGCGATGGCCGTCGGCACGTTCCCGCTCATGCTGTCGCCCATCGTCGTCGCGCTCAAGGACCTGCCGGTCACGTTCGAGGAGGCGGCCGCGTGCCTCGGGGCGACGCGCCTCCAGGCTTTTTGGCGAATCGTCTTCCCACTCATCGGCCCCGGCGTCAGCGCCGGTCTGATGCTCTGCTTCATCATCGTCTTCAACGAGTACCTGGTGACGCTCTTCGTCCACCCGCCGAACGTGACGACTGCGCCGCTCCGGGTGTTCAATCTCGTGCGGACGGCCGGCCTCGCCCCGACGACCGCGGCCCTCGCGGTGACCATGCAGCTGATCTCGTTCGCGGCGATCCTCGTGTTCTTCAGGGTCTTCGGGACGCGCTACCTGAAGGGCACCTACCTCATCTGATGTCGACCGTCCGGCTCGATCGCGTCAGCAAGCACTTCGGCCCGACCGTCGCCGTCGACGACTTCGAGCTCGATGTCGCCGACGGCGAGTTCGTGACGCTGCTCGGCCCGTCGGGCTGCGGCAAGACGACGACGCTGCGGATGATCGCCGGCCTGGTCGAGCCGAGCGGCGGTCGGATCCTGTTCGACGACCAGGATGTGACATGGCTCCCGCCCCGCAAGCGGAACATCGGGTTCGTCTTCCAGACGCCGGCGCTCTTCCCGCACCTGTCAGTCGCCGACAACATCGCCTTCGGGCTGTCGGTCAAGGGTGCCAAGAAGGACGCGATCGCCGCGCGCGTGGACGAGATGCTAGCGATGGTCGGGTTGATCGGTTATGGCGCGCGCCTCCCGGCCCAGCTGTCGGGCGGGCAGCAGCAGCGGGTCGCACTGGCGCGCGTCCTCGCGACCGACCCGCGGGTGCTGCTGTTCGACGAGCCGTTGAGCGCGCTCGACAAGAACCTGCGCGACACCCTCAAGTACTCGATCCTCGACCTGCAGCGGCGGACCGGCAAGACCGCGATCTACGTCACCCACGACCAATCCGAGGCGTTCGCCATCTCGGATCGGATCGTGGTCATGAACAGCGGTCGGATCGAGCAGATCGGCACGCAGACCGACATCTACCTCCGTCCCGAGACGCCGTACGTCGCCGAATTCATCGGCGCCAACAACGGCCTGCGCGGCACGATCACCGGTCGCGCCGGTGAGGGCGACGGTGCCCGCTGGGTCATCGATGTCGAAGGTCGCACGATCCGCGGTGTGGATCGGCCGGGCCTCGCCGTCGGGCAGTCGGTCCTAGCGTACATTCGGCCCGAGGACATCGAGATCGTCGAGGACGGGGTCGATGGCTTCGCGAACGTCATCGAAGGCACGATCGACCGGGTGATCTTCGAGGGCCCGGTCGCCCAGGTGCGCGTCGACGTCGGCGGTCGGGAGCTGCGTGTCGACGTGACCGGGAAAGAGCGGCTGACGCTGATGCGCCGCGACGGCCGGATCCGGCTCGGCTTCGACGAGGTGACCGTCATCCCAGCGCCCGCGTGAGGCAGCGGCTGGCCGTTCGGTGACGGCCTTCATCGGCGGGGCGATCACCGCGCTGTTCTTCACCGGAGCGATCCTGAGCTCGACACGCGCCACGCGGATGGTGGGCCCCGTCGCGACGCTCGCCGGCGTCATGCTGGTCAGCGCCGTCGTCTCCGCCCCGGTCGTCCTGCTCACGACGGTCGGCACGCCGTTCCCGACCGATGCCCTGTTCTGGTTGTTCCTGGCCGGCGCCGGCAACGTCGGCGGATTGCTGTCCGAGTACATCGGGCTGCGGACCGGGAAGGTCGGGGTCGTCGGGGCCCTTGCCGCTTCGGAAGGGGCGGTGTCCGCGGTGCTGGCCGTGATCGCCGGCGAGGTCCTCGGCCCTGTCGCGGCGGTCGGCGTCGCGGCCGTGGGGTTGGGGGTCGTCCTGACAGCGTTGTCGCCCGATCCCGTCGACATCGAGCCATCGAACGGGCGAACGCGCTCGGCCGTCCTCTTCGGCGCCATCGCCGGACTGGCCTTCGGTGCCAGCCTCTACGCGACCGGGCGGCTCGGGGCGACGCTGCCGGTCGGTTGGGCGCTCGTGCCGCCGCGCGCGATCGGGGTCGTCGCCATCACGTTGCCGGCGATCGCGACCGGTCGATTCCGGATCGCTCGCCCGGCTCGCAAGTATGTGATCGCGGCCGGCGTCTGCGAGGTCGGCGGGTTCATGACGTTCGCCCTGTCTGCGGCCGACAGCATCGCCGTGACGTCGGCTCTGGCCGCGCAATTCGCGTCGCTCGCAGCGATCGTGGCGTGGTTGCGGTTCGGCGAGCACCTCAGCCGACGGCAGTGGCTCGGTGTGGCGACCGTCGGGATCGGCGTGGTGGTGCTGGCCTTCGGCTCGGCCTAGGCCGTCAGCCCGGGAAGGGCGTCCCCAGCGTCTGGCCACCATCGACGACGAGGAGATGGCCGGTGATCCATGCAGCATCGGGCGACACGAGGAATGCGACGGCCGCCGCGACGTCCTCCGGCGTCCCGAAGCGGCCGGCCGGGATCTGCCGCAGGTAGACGGCCGCGTTGGCCGGGTCATCAGTGACTGACCGGGTCAGGTCGGTCGCGATCAGCCCGGGGCCCACCGCGTTGACCGTGATGCCGTAACGGGCAAGCTCCATCGCGGCCGTCCGTGTCAGCGCGAGGACGCCGGCCTTCGAGGCGTTGTATGCCGCGAGATCGGTCTCCATCCAGAACGCGTTCGTCGAGCTCGTGACGACGATCCGGCCGCTGTTGCCGAGCGAGCGCATGGCTCGCGCCGCGACCTGGACGCCCACGAAGACGCCGCGCAGGTTGACGGCCAGGATCCGATCCCAGGTCTCGTCGCTCGTGTCGAGGAACGGCGCCGTGCCCCCGATGCCCGCGTTCGCGACGAAGATGTCGAGCCGTCCTGTTTCCTCAACGACACGTCCGACCACGGCCTCCATCACCGATCGATCGGTGGTGTCGGCTTCGATCGCGTCCGCCCCGCCGCCGTTGAGCGCGCCGGACGTCAGCTCTTCGGCGGTGCGTGCTGCGACAGCCATATCGCGGTCGACGATCAATACGAAGGCGCCATCGCGGACGAAACGGGTGGCGATGCCTCGCCCGATTCCGCGAGCACCACCGGTGACGATCGCCACACGACCGGCGAGCGAGGCCTCGCTCATCTGCCCGAGGGCTCCTCCCGGGAGGGTGAGGTTGTGGAGCGGGAGACGGGGTTCGAACCCGCGACATGCAGCTTGGAAGGCTGCCGCTCTGCCAACTGAGCTACTCCCGCCCGAACGGAAAGTCTAGCAGGCGTTCTGCGACGACCCGGCGCGCGGCGACTACGCTGATCAGGCGGTCGCAAGTCGCGGGCGGGCGGGCGGCGGCGGAGTCTCTGGGCGCAGCCGGACGCGGCGGAGGAGTTGGGCATTGGCCGCCACGATGATTGTTGAGAGGCTCATGGCGATGGCACCAACGGCCATCGAAATGTCGATGCCCCACGGGACGAAGATGCCCATCGCGACCGGGATCGCCACGAGGTTGTAGCCGGTCGCCCAGACGAGGTTCTGGACCATCTTGTTGTAGGTCGCCCGCGACAGTTCGATCGCGGCCACCACGTCCCGTGGATCGCTGCGGACCAGCACGATGCCGGCCGACTCGACGGCGACGTCGGTCCCGGCGCCGATGGCGATGCCGACATCGGCCGTCGCCAGCGCCGGCGCGTCGTTCACGCCGTCTCCGACCATGGCGACCTTGCGGCCGCCGTCCTGGAAGCGCTTGACCGCAGCGGCCTTGTCGGCCGGCAGGACCTGCGCAGCGACCTCGTCGATGCCGAGGCGGCGCGCGACCGAGTCGGCCACGGCCTGGCTGTCGCCGGTGATCATGGCCACCCGGACACCGAGGGCGTGCAGGGCGTCCACGGCTTCCTTGGACTCGGGTCGGACCTCGTCCTCGACAGCCACGATGCCGGCCACGGCGCCATCGACGACGACGTGGAGGACGGTCCGGCCCTGCTGATCCCAGTCTGCGGCCTGGGGATGCGGCGTGAGATCCATCTCTTGCAGCAACCGAGGTCCGCCCACCAGGACGTCATGACCGTGGACCCTAGCACGCGCACCGCGACCGGCCAGCGCCTCGAAGTCGGAGGCTGGCCGTGTCTCGACACCTCGCTGCTTTGCACCTTCCACGATCGCGCGGGCCAGCGGGTGCTCCGAATCGCCCTCGACCGACGCCGCGAGCCCGAGGACACGTTCGGGATCCATCCAGCCCGCCGCGACATCAACGAGGACTGGCTCGCCCTTCGTGAGCGTCCCCGTCTTGTCGAAGATCACCGTGTCCAGGGTCCGCGCCCGCTCCAGGGCGAGGCGGTCCTTGATGAGCAGGCCATTCCGTGCGCCGAGCGAGGTGGAGATCGCGATGACCAACGGGATCGCCAGGCCGAGGGCGTGCGGACAGGCGATCACCAGGACCGTCACCGTCCGTACCAGCGCGCCCTCTGGGTCGCCGAGCAACCACCAGCCGACCAAGGTGATCGCGCCGGCCGTGAGCGCGACGTAGAACAGGAGCGCTGCGGCCCGGTCGGCGAGCGCCTGCGCCCGTGACGCGGAGGCCTGCGCCTGCGCCACCAGGCGGATGATCCCGGACAAGGCCGTCTGATCGCCCGTGGCGGTGACCTTCACCCGAAGCGCGCCGCCCGCGGCGACGGTGCCGGCGATGACTTCGTCGCCGGCCTGCTTGGAGATGGCGCGCGACTCGCCCGTGATCATCGACTCGTCCACGTCGGCCGTCCCGTCGACGATCAGGCCATCGGCGGGGACCCGCGCACCGGGTCGGACGAGCACGACGTCGTCCACCTGCAACGCGCTGATAGGCACCTCCTCGGTGCCATCGGCGACCACCCGCTCGGCCGTGTCCGGCAGCAGGGCCGCGAGGGCCGATAGCGCGCCTTGTGCCTGCGCGATCGACCGCATCTCGAGCCAGTGCCCGAGCAACATGATCGTGATCAGGGTGGCCAGTTCCCACCAGATCTCGACCTCGAAGAAGCCGAGCGTGCCGGCCCACGAGGTCACGAAGGCCACGATGATCGCCAGCGAGATGAGGGTCATCATCCCGGGCTTGCGATCGGCCAACTCGCCCTGGGCTCCACGGATGAAGACCAACCCGCCGTAGACGAAGATGATCGTCCCCAGGATTGCCGGCGCGTACTCGATGCCCGGGATCGCCGGGATCATGTAGCCGATCCAGCCCGCGACCTCCGGGCTCAACAGCACGGTCGGGACCGTCAGGGCAAGGCTCAGCCAGAACTTGTCTCGGAACATGGCGACCGAGTGGCCGGCGTGACGGTCATGTCCCGCCGCGTGACCCTCGTGATGGGCGTCGGCTGTGGGCGGTGGTTCGTGGTGCTGTTGGTGCGCCGCGTGATCCATTTAGGTCCTTCGCTCCGATACTCCCCCCCAGTATCGCGGACGAGTCAAGTGACTGCTCATGTGCCCTCAGCCGCCGAACCCCAATGCCGCGAACAGCCCACGCACAACAAGGCTGGTCACGACCCCGGTGACCACCACGGCCATGAACCTCAACGTGCCCTCTGCGATGGGCCAGGTCAGGAGGTTCCGCGCTCGCTCCTCGAGGCCTTGGGCGGCACCAAGGGCGTTGGCCTGTGCCTCGAGCGTCGTCACGGTTGGATCCGATCGGAGCGGTTCATACGCGCCCGAGTACAGGCCCCTCGTGATGACGACGAACCGAGCCTTTGCGCTGGCCATCTGGCGATGGAGGCGCCACATCGACAGGAAGAAGATCGTCACGGCGCTGGCGACGATCGTCAGGCTGATGGCCAGTGTTACGGGTTCGTCGGAGGCCGCCAGCATCACGGGCGCAGCCGCCGCGAGGACGAGTACTAGCCCAACGGACGCTGCCCAACCGAGTCGGTCAAGCCCGAGCGTGGGGTCTTGCGGGAATGAGTCGAGCACCAGAGGCCGGCGTCCCAGGCGGTCGATCTCGACCAGGATCGTCAGGTACAGCCAGATGAACCCTAGGATGGGCAGCAGGTACGCGACAAGCAGGGGCAGCGAAGCCAACGGAGGCAGCGGCCCATACCGTAGCCAGCCGCCGCCGCTCACCACCGCCGCACTGATCGCGGTCAGGATGAGCGGACCGCGAACGCTGCCCGTTGCCCTGAACAAGTCGTCCGGTCGAACCTCAGGTGCGATCTGCGGGATCTCTCGCCGAAGCACCTCGACCTGCCTCGTGAGGACGCCACCGCCGACCAGGAACACCAAGCACGCGTAGGCGATGGCGGCCTGCGTAGCGACAAGGTTGGCGAAGGCTTCGGCCTCGATTGGTCGGTCGGATAGCCCGACCGCCGTCGAGAACACGATCGGTGAGGCCAAGGGGATCAGCGACCAGAGGACCACCCAGAGCCACCGCGGGCGCCCGATTCTTGCGAGGATTCGCTCGGTGATCGGCAGCGTCCGGGACCCCGAGACGGTGCCCAGTGGAGCCTCGTGATCGGCCATCTCTCCACCTGCCTGGTCACAACCGCCGACATTCTGACTCGAACGAACCGCTCAACGGAAGAGGCCGGCGCCAGCGCCGAGAGGCAAAGGGTGCCCGGGCAAGGACCCGTCAACCAGGGTCGCGGACGGAGGCGAGGACGGCCAGGACTCGACGGTGATCGTCCGATGCGGGCGGCAACTCGAGGCTCTCTCCAAGAGGACCGGGCCGGGTCTGTGCCGGAGCGATGGTCAGCAGATCGTCGAGATTGGCGGCGAGACCGGTGCCTTCGGAAGGCGCATGCTGCCGGTGCCGGGACTGCGCAGCGATTGGGTGGGGCCGCGATGAGCAGCTGGACTGGGATGAGCAGCACGGGGGCCGCCGACGACCAAGCACGCCCCGCCGAACCGCGAAGGAACCGCATCGGCATCGGGAAGATCATCGTGCTCTCGTTGGGCGTGGGCCTCGCGGCCGCTGTCCTCCTCCCCTTCATCCCGTGGCCCACGGTTGACGCGAACTTCGCCACGGCGATGGTGCTGTTCGGCTTCGCCGTTGGATGGGCGCTCCTGCGGGCTCTCTCGGTGCGGTTGACTGATCAGCCGCAAAGGTGGGCGTACGCGCCAGCACTGTTCATGGGTATTGGCGCAGTGCTCCTGCTCTTCCTGCCGGATGCCGTATTGGGCGCGCTCGACTGGGTCTGGCCGCCGGCATTGCTCGTCCTGGTGGTCTGGGTCTTCCGCCACGCCAAGCGTGATCTGCGGAGCCGGACCCGCACGTGGTTGCTAAACCCGGTGCTGGCGGTGCTCGTGCTGTTCGCGCTGGGTGGCGCGTACGAGACCATCGGTCGCGCGACGGAACCCAGCGTCGCCATGCGCGGCGAACTCGTCGACGTCGGGTCGTACCGCCTCCACCTGGAGTGCACCGGCACGGGCACCCCGACCGTCATCCTTGAGCCCGGCGGCGGGGCGTCGGCGGCGACCCTCGGTTGGATCGCGCCCGACGTGGCTCGCCATACCACGGTGTGCGTCTACGACCGAGCCGGAAAGGGATGGAGTGACGCCGCGCAGACGGCACCCGACGGCGCGCAGACCGCGACCGACCTCCACACGCTGCTCGAGCGGGCGGATGTCGCCGGCCCCTACGTGCTGGCCGGGCACTC
>DASTIG010000090.1:0-5675 GCA_035717785.1 Candidatus Limnocylindrales bacterium | reverse complement strand
CGACCTGGCCTCCAGCGACATCGACGTCGACCCCGTCGAGGACCGGCAAACGGCCACCGCCGCGGATCGGGAAGGCGAACTCCACGGCGGTCACGCGAATCGTGCCCGATCCGCTCACGACGGGCTCCGCAGGAGCGGCGCCAGAGCCGGGTACAGGCCGCGGTACACGGCATATGCCCGGTCGTACGTCGCCTCGTACTCCGGGCGCGGATCGAGCCGCCGTTCGATGCGGGTCATCGCGCGGACGCCGGTCTGCACGTCCGGGCAGGCCCCGATCCCCACGGCTCCCAGGATCGCCGAGCCGAGCACCGCGGTCTCGAGGACCGCCGGCACCAGGACGGGGAAACCTGTGACGTCGGCCTTGATCTGGTTCCAAGTCTCGCTGCGGGCAGGTCCCCCGCAGGCACGCATCGCAATCACCGTGACGCCGGCGGCGAGCATCGGTTCGGCCACATGGCGGATGGCGAGCGCGCTCGCCTCGAGGATCGAGCGGCCGAGATGGGCGCGCCCGTGGGCCAGCGTCAGGCCGACGAATGCGCCGGTGGCAGTCGGGTCCCAGATGGGCGAGCGTTCGCCGGCCAGGTACGGGAGGAAGACGACGCCGTCGGCACCGGGCGGGGCGGTGGCCGCCTCCTCGAGCAGTCGTTCGGTCGTGACGCCGCCACCCACGACGCTGTCGCGGAACCAGTCGAGTGCCCGGCCGGTGGCCGCCATGGCGGCGCCGACGCTGAACAGGCCCTCGAGCGGCGCCGGTGTCACGAACGCGCCGGGGACCTCGACGGGCTCGTGCCAGTACACCCCGAACCCGCCCGCCGAACCGCCTGGGTCGTAAGCGTCGCCGGCTTGGGTGAGACCCGCACCGAGATAGCTCGCGAAGGCGTCGTTGGTCCCGCCGGCGACCGGGATGCCAGGGCGGAGATCGAGCGCCCCGGCGGCGACGCCGCTCAGGTCGCCGACGATGGATCCTATCGCGACCACTGCTGGCCGGCGGTCGACGTGCAGGCCGGTCGCCTTGGCCACCACCGTCGGGTCGGGGACGGCCTGGCCTGGCACGATCGGCGCGGCGGCCGTGCCGGTCAACCGGAAGGCCAGCCACTCCCAGGTCGCGAGGTACCAGCGGGTCCGCGCCGCAGCATCGGGCTCGTGGCGCTCCAGCCACAGGGCTGCCGGCAGCGGACCGAGCGCCCAGCCGCGGATGCCTGTGGCCGCAGCGAGCTCGTCGGCCTCCGCCGTCGCGCGCGTATCAAGGAAGGTGATCGCCGGTCGCGTGGCCTCGCCGTCCTGGTCGACTGCAGCGAGAGTCGGACCGTGCCCGTCGACCCCGATCGCGACGACATCGACAGGTTCGGGCGGTCGAAGCGCGCGGACCGCGACGACCACCGCGGACCACCAGGCCGCCGGGTCCTGTTCCGCCCAGCCAGGTCCGTGGCCGACATCGAGCCCGTAGCCCGCGCGGGCCATGGCGAGCAGCCGGTCGTCCAGACCGACCAGGCCGGCCTTGACCTCGGTCGCCCCGAGGTCGATGCCAAGGATCGCGGTCGCTGGCGTCGTCACGACGCGTCCATTGCGGCCACCGCTTCGGCTGTTGCGACGTCGGTCACGAGTGTCTTCACGGTCCCGGAGCGGAGGGCGCCCAGGATCGGACCGACCTTGCGCTCGCCCGCCCCGACCCCGATCGACACGGGCACACGCCCGAGCGCCCTGGCGTCGAACGCGAGCACGCGATCTCGCAGCGTCGGACAGACGAAGGCGCCGTCGATGTCGAACGGTGCGATGAGGATCTCGCCGATCGCGGCGTCGTGCTCGAGCTCCCGCGCGACCTCGGGCCCGACGGACGACGCGCCCCACGAACGGCCGCCGATCCCGAACAGCGCGACGTCGAGCCGATCCCACAGATCGACCACGGCGCGGACGCCGGCATGGCTCTCGAGCGCTCGCTTCGTGGCCGCGTCGTCAAGCAGGCCGGGTGCCATGAGCCCGTGCGGCTGGGCGCCGAAGGCATCGGCGATACGCCGGAATGGCTCGCGCTCAGGCCCCGTCGACCAGTACCCGCCGGCGAGCGGCACCACGGTTGCGCGGACTGGGGTCGCGGCATCGTCGAGCGCGTCAGCGACGGCACCGATCGACGCGCCATCACCGATCCCGACGATGTTCCCGTCACGGATCGTGGCGCGCAGGACCTGCGCGGCGAGCCGACCAACCATGCGTCGCGTGAGGTCTTCGGGACCGGCGAGGGTCGGCGCGAGGTGAACTGCATCGAGCCCGAAGCGCCCTCGGAGAACCTCCGCGGCGGGCGATTCGGCGGTGTCCCGGTCGACGATCCGGATCTCGACGATGCCCTCCGCGCGGGCGCGCTTCAACAGGCGGCTGACCTGGGGCCGTGTCACTCCGAGCCGATCGGCGACCGCGTTCTGCGTCTCGCCGAGCTCGTAGTAGAGCCGGCTCGCCTGGACGAGCAGGTCGCGGTCGGCGGTCACTGGTCGGAACCCGACCGCACAGATGTGCTGAACAGATGTGCATCCATGTGTGTGCATCATCCGGGCGCCGAGCGACTGGTGTCAAACCCACACTCCCTCGTCATGCACGGGGGGCATGTCGCCTGAGCCCGCTCCGTGCGTATGCACAGATGCATCACGAGGGAGCGGTCGGACGCAGAAGAGCGCGGGCCCGGTCAGGGGCCCGCGCTCGAGGTGGATGCGAGGCTACGAGCCTGTCGTTGCGCGAGCATCAGCCTCCGATCAGCCTGGTCGCCTCGGCTCGCTCGAGCGGATCGAGTGCAGGTCCGAGCTCCAATGCTGAACGGACCATCGCGTTGCCGCTCGCCGCGTCCGCGAGAGCGAGCTGGATTGCGCCGTCGTGGTAGCGGAGTCTGGCGTCGTCCGCGCCGAGTGCGCGCGCCGAGGCGATCGACACCGCGGCTTCGTCGAACCGCCCGAGCCGGTAGAGGGCCCACGCGACCGTGTCATAGCCTGACCAGTCGGGCCTCTCGCTCGATGACGTCCTGGCGCGTGCCAGCACGTCGTTGCTGACGCCGTCGTGATCGAGCTCGAACCGAAGCAGTTGCCGGTCGTATGTCGTTGCCTGGACGTCGCCGAGGCGCTCGATGAAGCGGACCGTCTCGTATGCATCACTGGCCTCGCTGGCGTCCCCACTGGCTGACGAGCGCTTCGTCAGCAGATCGCCCAGCAAGGCCAGCGATTCCGGCTGAGGGGCGATCGCGGTCGCTCGGCGCAACCCGTCGATGGCCGCGTCCGTCCGGCCCTCGAACGCGTCGATCCTGGCCAGCCCGACGAGGGCCGCTAGATCATCGCCGCGCAACTCAAGCGCTTCGGCGAAGCCCGACCGGGCTGCGTCCGGATCCCCGGCCAGGCGGGCGTACTCGCCGACCGCGTACGCGTAGAACCCGATGTCCTCGACGTCCTCGTCGAGGGCGGCTGCGCGCGCCGCGCGGGCACGCTCGACCGCCGCCGTGGCGTCACCGGTCACCGATGCCAGCCGCGCCTCCCGGATCAGCACCGCGGGGCCGCCGGCCTCGCGCAACAGCCGGAGGTCAACCCGCGCGGCATCGATGCGGCCGAGCTCGATCGAGGCGTCGAACCGCGTCGCCACCGCGGCGATCTGCGACGGGTCGTCCCGAACGAGAGCGTCGGCGGCAGTGAAGGCTCCGACGAAGTCATGAAGCGAGTACAGGATCGCGGCCTCGAGGGCCCGCGCCGGTGCGTGCGACGGCTCGATCGACAAAGCCGACCGAGCCGCTCTGAGCGCGCGCTCGTAGTCGCCGAGGTCATAGCTGAGCCGCGCGCGCCCCTGGTACAGCGCGGCCAGATTCGTGGAAGCCAGGAAGTCGCGCGGGTTGTCCGCAAGGTTCTTGGACCACGCACCGATCGAGTGATCGATCTGAGCGAGCGAGCCAACCGGGGCGCCACCGCCGTCGAGCGGAGCTGCATCCACCGGTCCGGCGTCGGGCGCGCCGGTGGCCGCGGGCGGGGCGGCCGGCTCGGTCGGTCGGATGCCGGAAACCAGGTACGAGCCGATGACGACGAAGCTCGCCGCGGCCAGAAACCCGATCGCTCGGGGGCCGCGGCGAGGGAAGGAGCTGCTGATGGTTGTCATGCGATCGCGTCCCATCTCGTGACGGCGGAGGGCGGCCCGAGGACCGCCCCCCGCCCGTCGACCTAGTGCGGCCTGCCGAGATACGGGAAGCGCGCCAGGTAGTCGGTGTGCGGCCCGACACCGTCGCTGGGCACTGCGCCGGTAGCGTCGCGGTTCGCGAACAGTCCGAGCGGATCGCCGCCCGTTGTCACGTTGAGCTCGACGTCGATGACGTCATCGGCGAGCGCTCGGCCGTTGAGCGGCGCGGGCAGCTTGCTCGAGCGGCTGTACACGAGCACGTCGGGGATCAGGACGTCGGCCAGGGCCCCCGCCTGTGCATTCGAGTACGCGCCTTCGCTATCGAGGCTCGAGAAGAACTTCAGGCCATTGACCACGTTCTTGCGGAACTTGCCATCGTAGGCCGTCGCCTGCCGATTCGGCGGGGTCCGGTTGAACAGGTCCTTGTCGGCCGTCGGGTTGAAGACCGTGTTGATCGCCGGGCGACCCATCTGGTCCCCAGAGCGCCAGCGGCCGTCCTTCCAGTACTGCGTGGTCGCCCAGACGCCGATGGTGTTGGGCAACTGCGAGTTCGGGACGGACATCACGATCGCGTTGGTGTTGAGGTTCTTGAAGAAGTCGGTCGGGTTGTTGCCGAGCGCATCGCCACCGACCGCTGTGCCGGTCGTGAGCAACGTCGTCGTGCCGATGAACCCGGTCAGGTCGAAGAAGAACGGATCGGAACGGACGCCGGCCCACGCCCGAAGGCTGTTCCGCGTCCTGGCGTTGCCCTCGTTCGACTCGCCCCAGGCGACGGTGGTGCCGTCGTCGATCGAGCGGGCGTCGCTGCCCGTGTACTTCTTGATCTGATAGTCCTGCTCCGGGAACTTGTCGTCGTCGTTACGGTCGACGCGACCGAACCGCGCGACGTAAGCCAGATCGGCCCGCTCGTCGCCGTTCTTGTCGATGTTGAAGACGTACCGGACGTTCGTCCCGAAGTTGCCACCGAACAGGTTGATGGCCGGGTTGACGGTCATGGCGATGACGGTCCGATTCGCGTTGTCCGGCGCGCGGAAGACGTAGACATCGTTGATGTCGCGGTCGCCGTGCTCGGAATGCGGGGCGATCTGGCCGTTCGCGGTGGCCCCGCCAAGGGCGGGGGCGTCCAGGTGATCGGCCGCGCTGGTGAGGATCGGGGCGGCGCCGATGGTCAATGCGACCATCGCCGTCCCGAACGCGGCGAGCTTCCTTGCAGACATGGTGGGTTGCGACCCTCCTTCTCTGGGAGTGGGGACCGGTTTCCTCCACGGCTCCCGGTCCATCGGTGGCCTCGACGTCGTCGCGACTGGTCCGTCGGGCTCTTCTCGTCATGCGCAGCCGGCCGCCCGGCGGATGACTCGATGGCTACAGCACGCGCCCCGGGTTCAACAGGCCCTGGGGATCCAGCGCGGTCTTGATCGAGCGCATGACCCGCACCGCGTCCGCGCCGAGCTGCGGCTCCAGCCACTCACGCCGGGCGGAGCCGATGCCGTGCTCGCCGGTCACCGTCCCGCCAAGGTCGAGCGCGGCCTGATACAGGTCGGCCT
>DASTIG010000089.1:0-36902 GCA_035717785.1 Candidatus Limnocylindrales bacterium | reverse complement strand
GGCTGATCGGCCTGCCGTGGGATACCTCGACCGAGGACCAGCTCGACATCAAGGAGGCCGCTCGCGTCCTCGACGAGGACCACTACGGCCTCGAGAAGATCAAGGAGCGCATCCTCGAGTACCTCGCGGTGCGCACCCTGGCCGAGGAGATCCGCAGCCCCATCCTCGCCTTCGTCGGACCGCCCGGCGTGGGCAAGACCAGCCTTGGCAAGAGCATCGCCAAGGCCATGGGTCGCAAGTTCGTGCGCATGAGCCTCGGCGGCATCCATGACGAGGCCGAGATCCGCGGCCACCGGCGCACGTACATCGGCGCGCTTCCTGGCCGGATCATCCAGAGCATCAAGACCGCCGGGTCGAACAACCCGGTGTTCATGCTCGACGAGGTCGACAAGATCGGCATGGACTTCCGGGGCGACCCGTCGTCCGCGCTGCTCGAGGTGCTCGACCCGGAGCAGAACTTCAGCTTCCAGGACAACTACCTGGAGGTGCCGTTCGACCTCTCGAAGACCCTCTTCATCGCGACGGCCAACCTGCTCGACCCGATCCCGTCGCCGTTGCGCGACCGGATGGAGATCGTGCAGCTGCCCGGGTACACCGAGACCGAGAAGATCGAGATCGGCAAGCGGTTCCTCATCCCCAAGCAGATGACGAACCACGGCCTCAACGACAAACGCATCGAGATCACCGATGCAGCCATGACCGAGCTTGTGCGGTCGTACACGCACGAGGCCGGTGTCCGCAGCCTCGAGCGCGAGATCGCCAACGTCATGCGCAAGGTCGCCCGGCAGGTCGCCGAGGGCCGCAAGCGCAAGACCGTGGTCGACGAGAAGAAGCTGGCCGAGTTCCTCGGACCGCAGCGGTACGAATACGGCGAGCTTGAGGCCGAGGACCAGACGGGCGCGGCGACCGGACTCGTCGTCACCGAGGTCGGTGGCGATGTGGTCGCGATCGAGGTGACCCGCATGGAGGGCAAGGAGGACTTCATCCTCACTGGCCAGCTCGGCGAGGTCATGCGCGAGAGTGCTCGCGCGGGCCTGTCGTGGACTCGCGCCAATGCGCGTGACCTTGGTATCGACCGCGAGATCTTCGAGAAGAACACCCTGCACATCCACGTCCCGGCGGGCGCGATCCCGAAGGACGGGCCTTCGGCAGGCATCACGATGGCGACTGCGATCGTGAGCGCCCTGACCGGCATCCCGGTCCGCAAGGACGTGGCGATGACAGGCGAGATCACGTTGCGCGGTCGGGTGCTCCCGATCGGCGGTCTGAAGAGCAAGATCCTGGCCGCCCACCTGTCGGGCGCCAAGACCGTGATCATCCCAAGGAAGAACGAGAAGGACCTGCGGGACATCCCCGACGAGATCCGCAAGTCGATGAAGCTCATCCTCGTCGACTCGATGGAGCAGGTGCTCGAAGCGGCCCTCCGGCGCAAGCCGAAGCCCCTCGTCGCCGAGCCACCGAAGATCGTCAAGGGTGGCGACCCGATCGATCCCGAGCCCGAGACTCGGGTTCGCCGAACGAACTTCCCACCCACGGATCAACCGCCGGTGGTCGTCGAGCGCGGCCACTAGACGGGCCGATTCGAACAGCCTTGGGCGGCCAGGATGGCGTTCGGTGCGAAGGCGTCGTCGAGTAGCGGAGCGAACGCACTTGAAGGTGCGTGAGCGAGCAACGCAGACGACAACGCACGCATCGGGCGCCAGACGCCGCCCCCTGGTGTGAGGCATGGAATACAAGGATTATTACGCGGTCTTGGGAGTCCCCAGGACCGCGTCGAAGACCGAGATCAAGAAGGCGTACCGCAAGCTCGCGCGCGAGCATCACCCGGATACCAAGCCGGACGACGCGGCCGCCGAGCGCCGGTTCAAGGAGGTCAACGAGGCCCACGCCGTCCTGTCCGATCCGGACAAGCGCGGGCTGTACGACCGCCTTGGGTCGGACTGGGAGGCGCGTGCCCGTGCGGGCGCTAGCGCCGGTGCAGCGACCGGCGCGCGGGGCGGTGCGGGCAACCCGTTCGGTGGGTTTGCGGGCGGAGGTCAGTCTGGCAACGTTCGCTACGAGTTCCACACGTCCGGCGACGCGTCCGACTTCAGCGACTTCTTCCAGGCCTTCTTTGCCGGCGCCTCGGAGCCGATCTCCGACGCCGGCCCCGGGCGCGGCCGCCGGCCGACCGGTGGCGCGTCGTTCGACGACATCCTCGCCGGGATGGGCCTCGATAGGGAAGGCAGCGTCCGGGCCGGCGGCGCGCAGCCCAATGGCGGGCGACGGACCGCCGCTCCAGCCCGCCCCAGCGCCGAGGCGGTCGCCGAGATCACGCTCGACGAGGCGTACAACGGCACGACCCGCCTGGTCGAGGTCGACGGCAAGCGCCTCGAGGTCACCATCCCCAAGGGCGCCGACAGCGGCAGCCGCATCCGCCTGACTGGCAAGGCACCGGGAGGCGGTGACCTGCACGTCGTAGTCCGCCAGCTCCCGGACCGGACCTTCACCCGCCGCGGAGCGGATCTCGAACGCGAGCTCCCTCTTTCGCTGCGCGAGGCGCTACTCGGGGCAGACGTCCACGTCCGGACGCCCAAGGGGAGGGTGCTCCTCACGATCCCCGCCGGGACGCAGCCCGGCAAGACATTCCGACTGACCGGCCAGGGCATGCCCCGCTTCAGGGCCGACGGCAACGGCGACCTGTACGTCAAGGCCAGGGTCGTCCTGCCGGCCGACCTGACGCCCGAGGCCCGCACCGCCGCCGACCGATTCCTCGAACTCACCCATCAACCCGATCCCCGCGCACGAGAGACCTGACCCGATGCAACTCGACCGTTTCACCCAGAAGGCCCAGGAGGCCATCATCGCCGCCCAGGAGACCGCGCAGCGACTCCAGAGCCCCGTCCTCGACGCCGAGCACATGCTCAGCGCTCTCATCGAGCCCGAAGACGGGATCCCGGCGGAGACGTTGCGGCGCCTCGGCGTCGACCTGCCCGTGTTCCGCGGCGAGCTCGCCGCAGCCCTAGCTCGCCGGGCCCGCATCCAGGGTGGCTCCCTTGCCCTCGACCCCCGGGCGAAGGGCATCATCGATCGAGCGGAGGCTGAGGCTCGCCGTCTCGGCGACGACTACGTCTCGACCGAGCATCTGCTCCTCGGCGTCGCCGAGGCCGGTGGCGACGCGCAGACGCTCCTCGACTCGCACGCGGCCGGCAAGGAGGCGATCCTCCAGGCCCTCCAGAGCGTGCGTGGCGGCCAGCGTGTCACGTCCCAGAACCCGGAGGGCACCTATGCCGCCCTCGAGAAGTACGGCCGCGACCTCACGACCGAGGCCCGTGCGGGCAAGCTCGATCCGGTCATCGGCCGTGACGAGGAGATCCGGCGCGTCATCCAGGTCCTCAGCCGGCGGACGAAGAACAACCCCGTGCTCATCGGCGAGCCGGGCGTCGGCAAGACCGCGATCGCCGAGGGCCTGGCCCAGCGCATCGTCCGCGGCGACGTGCCTGAAGGCCTCAAGGGCAAGCGCGTCGTCGCGCTCGATCTCGGGGCGCTCATCGCGGGCGCCAAATTCCGGGGCGAATTCGAGGAGCGCCTCAAGGCCGTCCTCAAGGAGATCAAGGACAGCGACGGCCAGGTCATCCTGTTCATCGACGAGCTCCACACAGTGGTCGGAGCCGGCGCGGCCGAGGGCGCGATGGACGCCTCGAACCTGCTCAAGCCCATGCTTGCGCGGGGTGAGCTGCACACCATCGGCGCGACCACGCTCGACGAGTACCGCAAGCACATCGAGAAGGACGCCGCGCTCGAGCGCCGCTTCCAGCCGGTCCTCGTCGACCAGCCGACGGTCGAGGAGACGATCAGCATCCTGCGCGGCCTGCGGGAGCGGTACGAGGTCCACCACGGCGTGCGCATCACCGATTCCGCGCTCGTGGCTGCCGCGACCTTGTCGGACCGCTATATCACCGACCGCTTCCTGCCGGACAAGGCGATCGACCTCGTCGACGAAGCCGCGTCGCGCCTGCGGATGGAGATCGACTCCATGCCGATCGAGCTCGACGAACTGGAGCGACGCCGCATCCAGCTCGAGATCGAGCGCGAGGCGCTGCGGAAGGAGACCGACGACGCCTCGAAGGCACGACTCGAGGCGCTCGAGAAGGAGCTCGCCGACCTCGAGGAGGAGTCGGGCGGCCTCAAGCAGCGTTGGGAGGCCGAGAAGTCGGCCATCGCCGCGATCCGCGCGACGCGCTCCGACCTCGAAGCCCTCGCGACGCGCATCGAGCAGGCCGAGCGCGAGGCGGACTTTGCCACGGCCGCCGAGCTCAAGTACGGCACCCAGAAGCAGCTCCAGGACACGCTCGCGGAGCAGGAGGCGGCGCTCGCCGCGCTCCAGGGCCCGGGCACGCTCCTCAAGGAGGAGGTCGGGGCCGACGACATCGCCGAGATCGTCGGGGCGTGGACCGGCATCCCGGTCAACCGCCTCATGGAGGGCGAGTCGGCCAAGCTCATCAAGATGGAGGAACGCCTCCACGACCGCGTGGTCGGGCAGGACGAGGCCATCCAGGCCGTGTCCGACGCCGTACGCCGAGCGCGAGCCGGCCTCAAGGACCCGCGCCGCCCGATCGGCTCGTTCCTGTTCCTTGGCCCGACCGGGGTCGGCAAGACCGAGCTCGCCCGGGCGCTCGCGGAGTTCCTGTTCGACGACGAGAGCGCGCTGGTCCGCATCGACATGAGCGAGTACATGGAGAAGTTCTCGGTCTCCCGTCTCGTGGGCGCGCCGCCAGGCTACGTCGGCTACGACGAGGGCGGCCAGCTGACCGAGGCCGTCCGCCGCCGTCCGTACCAGGTGGTGCTGCTCGACGAGATCGAGAAGGCCCACCCGGACGTGTTCAACGTCCTGCTCCAGGTGCTCGACGATGGTCGGTTGACGGACGGCCAGGGCCGCACCGTCGACTTCAAGAACACCGTCGTCATCATGACCAGCAACATCGGCTCGACCGCCATCGCCGCCACCAATGCGCGGGCGGGTGACGCGGCGTACGAGCAGATGAAGCGCGAGGTGACCGAGGTCCTCCGCGCCCAGTTCCGGCCCGAGTTCCTCAACCGCGTCGACGAGGTGATCGTATTCCACGCGCTCACCGACGAGGACCTCGCCGCGATCGTCGACCTGCTCGTGGCAGACCTGCAGCGGCGACTCGCCACCCAGGACATCGTCCTCGAGCTCACGCCGTCGGCGAAGGCCCTGATCGTGCGCGACGGCACCGACCCGTCGTTCGGGGCACGGCCGCTCAAGCGGACGATCCAGCGACTGGTCGAGAACCCGCTGGCGCGGGCGCTCGTCACCGGGGAGTTCCGGCCGGGCGATCGGGTGACGGCGGACGCCGACCTCGGGTCGGGCACGTTGCTGTTCACGACCGAAGGGGCGACGGTCGTCGCCGAGCAGTCGCGGCGCGATGCCCGCTCGACACCGGCCGACGAGGCGGCCGTGGGTGCCGGGACCGGCGGACGCGGCGACCGATCGGCGTCCCCGCTCGACCTTCCGCCGACCCGTCGCAAGCGCGACGACGGCGAGCTGGTCAACTAGCCCGACCGCGCCAGGCCGATGCGGTTCGAGGACGTCGAGGAGCGGCTGGCAGTCCTGCCGGATCCGCTCCCGGCGCCACTCGACGCGCTCATGCCGGTCCCGCTCGACGGGGTCGAGCGGCGCTTCAGGCTCCCGACCGAGACGACGCCGGGCCGCCCGGCGGCGGTCCTGGTCCTGCTGTACCCGGACACTACGGGCGAGACGCGGGTCGTCCTCATCGAGCGCCCGACGGTCGGCGGCCACCATCACTCAGGGGAAGTGAGCTTCCCCGGTGGCAAGGCGGAGCCCGAGGATGACGACGCCACAGCCACGGCGCTGCGCGAGGCCGCCGAGGAGGTGGGCCTCGACCCCGACGCCGCGGGTGTCCGTGTCGTGGGTCAGCTCGAGCGCTTCTGGATCCCCGTCAGCGATTTCGCGGTGACGCCGATCGTCGCACTCGCGCCCCGCCGTCCGACGCTCGTTGCGGCTCCGGCCGAGGTCGTGCGGATCATCGAGCCGCCGGTCGCCACGTTCCTCCCCGACGCGCCACTGGCGATGGTGGAACGCACGATCCTCGGCTGGCCGTTGCGCTTCGGCCACTACGAGGTCGACGGACTGTCGGTGTGGGGGATGACGGCGCGCGTTCTCAGCCAGCTCGGCGCGGTGCTCGTGCCCGTTGACCAGGCGCCCGTCGACCAGGCGCCCGTCGACCGACCGTAGGTTCGCGCGGAACCATCCGGGCCGGTCGGGCGTCGAAGCGGCGGCCCGACGGCGCACTTGTGGCGGCCCAAGGGACCTGCGTGACCACCTTGGTGGTCCCGCCCAAGTGCCCGGGTGCCGGTCCCCATGGCATCCGGACGGGAGGTCGCGCGATGCGCACGCCACTCCTGTCCCTGGTCGCCGTCGCCCTCGTGGCGAGCGCGTGTTCCGGGGCCTCGTCCACCGGCTACTCCGGTCCCTCATCGGCACCCGGCCACCACCTACCGACGGACGCACCGTGGCCCGGTGAGCCCCAACCGACGCCGTACGACGGCGTCACCTACCAGGATCCCGGCGTCAACCCGTATGTCGATCCGGTCGAGGATCGCGTGTCGACCTTCGCGCTCGACGTCGACACCGCGTCCTACACCATCGCGCAGCGCTACATCGACGATGGCTTCCGGCCGGATCCGGCCAGCGTCCGCGTCGAGGAGTGGATCAACGCCTTCGAGCAGGGCTATGAGCCGCCGCTCGACGACACGTTCGCCATCGTCGCCGATGGCGGCCCGACCCCGTTCACGGACCGCGACGAGGTCCTGCTGCGCATCGGCCTGCAGGCACGTGACGTACGCGACCGCGCCCGGGCGGACACCGCGCTCACCTTCGTGATCGATACCTCCGGGTCGATGGAGCGCGAAGGTCGGCTGGAGCTCGTCAAGGACGCGCTCGCACGACTCGTAGATGGCCTCGGCCATGACGACAGCGTCGCGATCGTCACGTTCGGCGCCGAGGGGCGTGTGCTCCTCGAGCCGACCCCTGCCACGGACCGCGACCAGATCCTCCACGTGATCGGGCAGCTGCGGCCGAGCGGCTCGACGAACCTCGAACACGGCCTGCGGCTCGGCTACGAGCTGGCGCGCTCGTCGATGACCGAGAACGGCATCGACCGTGTCGTGCTCGCATCCGACGGCGTGGCCAACGTCGGCCTGACCGACCCCGAGGGCATCCTCGGCAGCATCCGGCGCGATGCGGCGGCTGGCATCGAACTCGTCTCGGTCGGTGTCGGGATGGGCAACTTCAACGACGTCCTGCTCGAGCAGCTGGCCGACCAGGGCGACGGGTTCTACGCCTACGTGAACGGTCCCGACGAGGCGAACCGGTTGTTCACGGAGGACCTGACCGGCACGCTCCAGACGGTCGCGCTCGACGCCCGCGCCCAGGTCGAGTTCGACCCGGACGCCGTCGCAGCCTACCGGCTGGTCGGCTACGAGAACCGCGACATGGCCGACCGCGACTTCACCGACGACAGCGTCGACGCGGGCGCGATCGGTGCCGGCCACAGCGTGACCGCGCTGTACGCCGTGCGACTCAACGATGACGCCGGCCGCCAGGGCCGCATCGCGACGGTCCGGCTGCGCTGGACCGATCCTGACGACGGCCAGGCCGACGAGGTCGCCCGCGAGATCCGCGCGAGCGATCTCGCTCGCTCGTTCCAGTCAACGGACCCGTTCTTCCGCTTCGACGCCGTGGTGGCGTCGACGGCGGAGGTGCTGCGCGGCAGCCCGTGGGCCAACCACCTCGCGCTGGGCGACGTTTCCGAGGTCGCCTTCCACGAGGCCGAGGGCCTCCCGCCCACCGATGAGGTCCATGCGTTCCTGGATCTGCTCGACCGCCTGGCCCGTATGGACGGGTAGGGCTTTCGCCGAATCCTCCGCGGGCAGGGGCAGGAGGAGGCCCCGGCCCGCCGTCACGACCCGGTCAGGCTGGTTCGCCGGCCTCCGGGTCGTGACGTGTCTGGGACATGGTCGGGGCGAGCTCGCCGACCGCGCGCTCCACCGGCTGCCCAAGGTTGACCGGGCTGTCCACGACCCGCCCCTCGAGGATGTCCCGCACCGCGCTGTCATCGGCGCCCGCGAACTCGACCACGAACGCGCGCATCTCCGAATGCTCGGTCCATGCGGCGTGGGGCAGGTCGGCCGGCCACATGACCGCCTCGCCGGCCGCGACCCGCGTGCGCTCCTCGCCGACACCGACCCAGCCACCGCCCTCGATGACGATCAGCCACGAGGTGTTCGGGTTGGTATGCGGCTCGATGCGAGCGCCGCGGGCGAAGGCGAGCTCGGTGACCGCACCGCGGCCGTCAGAGTGGATCGGCTGGCCGGTCACCCCGACCGTGCCCGGCGGGCCGTCCGGGCGCCGATGCCCGACACCGAACCGCCGGACCTCGATCGGCATCGCCGTCTAGCGTCGCCGGCGGCGCTGGCGGCGTGGACCGACGCGGCGACGGATGGTCGCCTCGGGGTCTGCGAATTTCTGCTTCGTGAAATAGCGCTGGCGGGCCAGCCGCTGCTCGTGCGCGCGCAAGATCGGAGGGAACCGCCGGAACCGGATCCAGACGAGGGTCGCGAGGCCGATGATCTCGGTCGCCAGCACCAGGATGAAGTCGAACTGGAACACAGCCTCGATCAGCAGCAGGCTGAACGTGATCAGCCCGGTCCACCACATCCACTCCCACAGGTCGACGTAGGGCGGGTGCCGATGGAGCGCCTTCGTGCGCACGTTGTACAGCACGATCAGGACGATCAGCAGGACAAGGGCGGCGATCCAGGTCGGGTAGAAGAGGTCCGCGAAGTTGCCGCTGTTGAAGGACAGGAACAGGTAGTTCCAAGGCGGCAGGGTCACAGGTGCCTCCCTGTGGGCGGGCGGGTCGGTTGGTCGGTGGGGCCGAGTATGCCATGACGGACGCTATACTCGGCCGCAGCGGTCCGCCCCCGTCGGACGCGCGTGGGGAGGAGGAACGCCCGGGGTGCGTGCCCTGCTGTCAGTCGCGAACCGCGAGGGTATCGCGACGCTCGCCCGGGACCTCCATGCCCTCGACGTGGAGATGTTCGCAACCGACGGCACGCGCGAGTTCCTCGCCGGCGAGGGCGTCGACGTCGCACCGGTGACCGACCTGACGGACGGCCAGCCGACGATCGGTGGGCAGGTCAAGACGTTCCATCATGCGGTCTACGCGGGGATCCTGGCGCGGCGCGATGTCGACGAGCAGATGGCCGATCTGAAGGCCCAGAACATCGCCCCGATCGACCTCGTGGTCGTCAACGTCAAGCCCTTCGCGCCGTCGGTCGGCGCCAAGCTCGTCGGGCTCGACGAGGCGATCGAGATGATCGATGTCGGTGGCGCTGCGCTGCTCGGGGCGGCGGCCCGGAACTCGGCCGGCGTGGCCGCCGCGTCCGACCCGTCGCACTACGAGCAGATCGTCGCCGAGCTCAAGGAGCTCGGACAGGTCAGTGCCGAGACGCGGGCACGGCTCGCCGCCGAGGCGTTCAGCACGGTCGCCGCCTATCACGCCGAGATCGCGGCGTACCTCAACCAGATCTCCGGGAACACCTTCCCGCGTCGTCTTGCCCTCGTCCTCGAGAAGGTCGACGACCTCCGCTACGGCGAGAACCCGCACCAGCGCGCGGCGTTCTATCGCGAGACCACGCACCGCAGCGCGACGCTGGCGGATGCCTCGCAGCTGCAGGGCGGTCGACCGTCGTTCAACAACCTGCTCGACCTCGATGCGGCGTACCGCATGGCCCGTGATTACACCGCGCCGACCGTGACGATCGTGAAGCACACCGACCCCGTCGGGCTGGCGTCGCACGACGAGCTCGTCGAGGCCTATCGGCACGCCCTGGAGACGGATCCCGTG
The DNA here is from genome assembly GCA_035717785.1 of Candidatus Limnocylindrales bacterium. Classification (GTDB taxonomy): domain Bacteria; phylum Chloroflexota; class Limnocylindria; order Limnocylindrales; family CSP1-4; genus SPCO01. Next base: position 26,970 of record DASTIG010000089.1, on the reverse strand, counting down.
GCGTCGTTCGGCGGCATCGTCGGGGTGAACCGCGAGCTCGACGGCGCGACGGCGCGTGAGATCGCGGCGAACTCGTATGAGGCTGTCGTGGCGCCGGGCTTCAGCCAGGCGGCACTCGGCATCCTCAAGGCCAAGGCCGGGCTGGAGTTGCTCGCCGTGCCGCCCGACCCGACCGACGGGATGCGCGACTACGGCATCGCCAGTCTCGACTTCAAGCGCGTGGCCGGTGGGTTGCTCGTCGAGGACCTCGACGACCTCGGCCTCGACCGCGGTCAGCTCCAAGTCGTGACCCGCCGCAGGCCGACCCTCGAGGAGCTCACCGATCTTCTGTTCGCGTGGCGGGCGGTCCGCCACGTCCGCTCGAACGCGATCGTGCTGGCGCGCAACGGGGCGACGGTCGGGATCGGCGCCGGTCAGGCGTCGCGCCAAGTGTCGGTCGAGATCGCGGTGCGGCGGGCGGGCGACCGCGCCAAGACCGCGGTCATGGCTGCGGACGCGTATTTCCCGTTCCCCGACGGGATCCAGGCGGCCGCGATGGCGGGCATCACGGCCATCATCCAGCCGGGCGGCTCCATCCGCGACGAGATGGCGATCGAGGTGGCGGACAGACACCACCTAGCGATGGTGTTCACCGGCAGACGGCACTTCAGGCACTGATCCGTGATGAGGGTGGGACCGCCGTAGTGGAGCAGCTTCTCGCGCTGGAGATGGTGCGCGTCACCGAAGCCGCCGCGATCGAGTCGGCGCGGTTCATGGGACGGGGCGCCAAGGACGAGGCCGACGCCGCGGCCACGACCGCGATGCGCAAGACCATGGACGAGATCGAGTTCGCCGGCCGCATCGTCATCGGCGAGGGCGAGCGCGACAAGGCGCCGATGCTCTACATCGGGGAGCGGGTCGGCAAGACCGGCGCGGACCGTGCCGAGGTCCCGGCCATCGACATCGCGGTCGATCCCCTCGAAGGCACGAACCTCGTCGCGCACGGCCAGGCCGGCGCGATCACCGTGCTCTGCGCGTCGGAAGCCGGCGGGCTCACCAACGCGCCCGACACGTACATGGACAAGCTGTGTGTCGGCCCGGTCGTCGCCGGCAAGGTCGACATCCGCATCAGCCCGACGGAGAACCTCGGGCGCATCGCCGAGGCGCTCGGTCGCAAGGTGTCGGACATCACGGTCGTCATCCTCGAGCGTCCCCGCCACGACGACCTCATCGCCGAGGTCCGCGCCGCCGGCGCTCGGATCAAGCTCATCGGCGACGGCGACCTGTCCGCGGCGATCTCGTGTGCCGTCTCGGGCACCGGCGTCCATGCCGTGATGGGTATCGGGGGTGCGCCCGAAGGGGTCATCACGGCCGGCGCGCTGCGCTGTCTCGGCGGCGAGATCCAGGCGCGCTTCCGCTACCGGTCGTCCGAGGAGCGCCAGCGCGGCGCGGCGATGGGCCACGGCGATGAGGACCGGGTCTACCACACGGAGGACCTGGCGCCGGGCGAGAACCTCGTGTTCGCGGCCACCGGCGTGACCACCGGCGACCTGCTCCAGGGCGTCCGGTTCTTCGGCGGTGGGGCGCGCACCCACTCGCTGGTCATGGCGTACCAGGCCAAGCAGGTCCGGTTCGTCGATACCGTCCACATGTTCGATCGCGACAGCCCGCCTCGGGTCCGACTCTGACCGCCGCGCCTCCCGCGAGGCTCGGCCTCGGCCTTGGTCTGCTGGCATGTGTCGTGGTCGCCGGCCTCGCTCGGTGGATCGGCGGTGCCTTGCAGCTCGGGCTCGAGACCGCGATCGCGCTGGCGCTGGGCCTTCTCCTGGGGGCGTCCGCCGAGATCCGGGCCCGGCTGCTGCCGGGCGCCACGCTGGCGGCGCGCTACGCGCTCCGCCTCGGGATCACCCTGCTCGGGGCCCGGCTCACCCTGGGCCAGCTCCTGGCGACCGGTGCCGGGAGCGTCATCGCGATCGCCCTGACCGTCACGGCAGCCCTGCTGCTTGGGACATGGTTGGCCCGGCGGCTGCGAATCGTCCCGCCGCTGTCCGCGCTGATCACGGTCGGCATGGCCATCTGCGGCAACTCGGCGATCCTCGCGCTGTCGCCGATCATCGGCGCGCGCCACCGGGAGACCGCCTACGCCGTGTCCGCGATCACGCTCTTCGGGCTGATGGGCGTGCTGGCCCTGCCGGTGCTCGGGCGGCTGATGGGGCTCGGCGACGCGACCTTCGGGATGTGGTCCGGCCTGTCAGTCAACGACACCGCCCAGGTCGTCGCGACCGGCTACGCCTACTCGGCGCCAGCGGGGGACGTCGCCACGGTCGTCAAGTTGACGCGCAACCTGGCCATCCTGCCGGTGCTGCTCGGGGCGACTTGGTGGGCGGCGCGGTCCCTCGATCGGCCCAGCGAGACGTCGGCGTCGACGTCGACGCTCGCCATGGTCGCGCGCGCGGTCCCGTGGTTCGTCGTCGGCTTCGTGGTCTTCGCGGCGCTGCGCTCGGCGGGGCTCCTGGACGCCGTGCTCCCGACCGGCGGGACACTCGCCGACCTGTGCTCGACCCTCGCATCGCTGCTGATCCTCATCGCCCTGGCCGGCGTGGGTCTGGCGACCGACGTCCGGGCGATGCTCGGCGTCGGGGCGCGGCCGTTCATGCTCGGCGCCTCGATCTGGATCGTCATCGGCGTGCTCGGGCTGGGCGTCGCACGGGTCTACCATGGCTAGGCCCATGGACGTGGAGCTGATCCTGACCCCCGGGCTCGGCAATGGCGCGTTCCTGATCACCGCCGGGCGGGACGCCGTCGTCGTCGATCCGCCGCGCGACGCCTGGCGGGTGTTGGCCGCGGCGGAGGCACGTGGCTGGCGCGTGACGCATGTGCTCGAGACGCACGTCCACAACGACTACCTGTCGGGCGCGCTCGAGCTGCGATCGGCCGTCGGAGCGGAGATCCTCGCTCCGGCGCGCGGCCGGTACGCGTTCGCCCATCGACCGATGGACGACACCGACGCCCTCGAGATCGACGGGCTCCGGCTGACGGCCCGCGCCACGCCCGGTCATACACCGGAGCACCTCGCCTGGGAGGTGTGGTCCGACGGCGACACGGCACCTGCCGCGATCGCCACTGGCGGCAGCCTGCTCGTCGGGAGCGCGGGGCGGACCGACCTGCTCGGCGCGGACCAGACCGACGACCTGACCCGAGCCCAGTTCCACTCCCTCCGCGCCCTCGCGACGCTGCCGGACGACGTCGCGATCCTGCCGACCCACGGCGCGGGCAGCTTCTGCTCGGTCGGGCCGGCCGATGCGGCACGCATCACGACGATCGGACGGGAACGCCGGTCGAACCCGCTGCTGGGGCTTGCAGACGAGACAGCTTTCCGGGCCGCACTTCTGGACGGCCTCGGGCCGTATCCGACGTACTACGCGGAGATGGGGCCCATCAATCGCGCCGGGCCCGTCGTGGTCGGCCGGCTCGCGCTGCCCCCCGAGATCGGACCCGATGCGGTCCGGAGCGCGGTCGCCGGCGGGGCGCACATCGTCGATGCCCGATCACGTGAGGCGTTCGCGGCCGGGCACGTCGGGGGCTCGCTCAATATCGAGCTTGGTGATTCGTTCGCGTCGTACGTCGGCTGGTTCGTGCCGTTCGGCGCGGCCGTCGTCCTCGTCCTCCCGGAACCTGTCGAGGACGCGCTGGTGGAGGCGACCACCCACCTGTTCCGGATCGGCTACGACCGGATCGTGGGTGTGCTGGCCGGTGGCGTCATGGCCTGGGTAGATGCCGGCGGGACGTTGGCCTCATATCCGGTGGTGTCAGCGCCGGCCGCGGCAGACGAACTCGCGAAAGGGGCGCGGCCCCACCTGCTCGACGTTCGCTACCCCCACGAGTGGCGCGACGACGGGGTCGTTCCGGGCTCGATCGAGCTGTCGATCGGCGACCTCACGGATCGGCTCGACACGTTGCCGCGCGACGCGCCGATCACCGTCATGTGCAGGAGCGGCTCGCGGGCGTCCATCGCGGCCAGCTTGCTCGACGCCGCCGGTTTCGATGTCCGTCTGGTGTCCGTCGGCGGCGCCCCCGACATCGCGGCGTCGCTCGGTACGCCGGGACGCGGGGCCGCGCCCACGCCGACGCGATGACCACGCTAAAGACCACGCTTGGTGAGGCGAGCGCCCGGGCCCTCGACGCCGCCGATCCGTTGGCCGGCTGGCGCGAGCGATTCCTCCTGCCGACCGGCGCCCGCGGGCGCCCGAAGGCGTATCTCGCGGGGATGTCGCTCGGCGCCCAACCGGTCGAGGCACGCGAGGCGGTCGAGCGCGCGCTCGATCGCTGGGCGGAGCTCGGGGTCGAGGCCTGGTTCACTCAAGACGACGGCTGGCTCGAGGCCGACGGCGCCATCCGGGAGATGGCGGCCGGCGTCGTCGGCGCTCGGCCGGACGAGGTCGCGACCGCGAACACCCTGACCGTCAACCTGCATCTGCTGCTCGCCGGCTTCTATCGCCCCAAGGGGCGTCGCGCCGCGATCCTGATCGACGCGCCGACCTTCCCATCCGATCGATACGCCGTCGACTCGCACCTGCGGCACCACGGCCTGGATCCGGCCAAGGACCTGATCGTGGTCCGTCCGCGCGAGGGCGAGGCCACCCTGCGCATCGAGGACCTCGAGGGCGCGCTCCACGAGAACGGCGACCGGCTCGCCCTTGCGTTGCTCGCGGGTGTCAACTACGCCACCGGCCAGCTCCAGCCCATCGAGCGTCTGACGGCCGCCGTCCACGCCGCGAGCGCCGTCGTTCTCTGGGATCTCGCGCACGCCGCCGGGAATACGCCGCTCGCGCTCCACGATGCCGATGTCGACGCGGCCGCCTGGTGCACGTACAAGTACCTGAACAGCGGCCCCGGCGCGCTCGGCCAGTTCTTCGTCCACGCGCGGCACGGTAAGGCCGCGTCGGCCCGCCGACTGACCGGCTGGTGGGGAAACGACGAAGCGACACGATTCGAGATGGCTGAGACGATCGACCCCGCCCGGGGTGCCAGCGGTTGGCGGATCTCGACGCCACCCATCCTGTCGCTCGCCCCGATCGGGGTGTCGCTTGCGATGTTCGATGCAGTCGGGATGGCTGCCCTGCGCGAGCGGTCGGTGGCGTTGACCGCATACCTCGAGGCGGCCATCGACGCCCTCGCACCCGACGCCGAGATCATCACGCCGCGGGACCCGACGGCGCGTGGAGCGCAGTTGTCGGTGCGCGTCTCGGACGCGCCGGCTCGCCTGGCGGCCATCGAGGCGCTCGACGTCGTGGCGGACTTCCGCGAACCGGATATCGTCCGCATGGCACCGGTCCCGCTGTACTCGACCTACCACGACGCCTGGCGCGCCGCGCGAGCGCTGGCCGATACGACCCGAAGGAGCCCCGGATGACCAAGATCGGCTACGCGGCGATGATGGAGCAGTTCCACCCGACCGACCTCCTCGACTGGTGTGCCCAGGCGGAGGTGGCGGGCTTCGAGGCCGGCTTCATGGTCTCGGAGCATTTCCATCCGTGGACCCCGCAACAGGGCCAGAGCGGCTTCGCGTGGGCGTTCATGGGCGCGCTCGGGCAGCGCACGTCCTTGCGGTTCGGGACGGCGGTCACGTGCCCCGGTTTTCGCTACCACCCGGCAGTCATCGCTCATGCCGCGACCACGCTCGGGGCGATGTACCCGGGTCGCTTCTACCTCGGTCTGGGCGCGGGCGAGGCGCTCAACGAGCACGTCATCGCGCCCGTGTGGCCGGAGGTGCCGATCCGCAGCGCGATGATGTTCGAGGCGATCGAGGTCATCAGCAAGCTGTTCAGCGGCGACGTCGTGCGGCACGACGGCAAGTACTTCACGCTCGAGCGGGCCAAGCTCTACACCAGGCCGCCGGACGACCAGCGCGTCCCGATCTATGTCGCCACCGCCGGGCCGATCAACGCGAAGAAGACCGGCAAGTTCGCCGACGGACTCATCACGGTCGGTGCGGCCGACGACAAGATGAAGATGATCTGGGGCAAGTTCGAGGAGGGCCGCAGCGAGGTCGGCAAGGACGGGCCCGGCCCCAAGTTCCTCCAGCTCCACATCTCCTGGGCGCCCACCGACGACGAGGCGATGGAGAACGCCCTGGTCGAATGGCCCAACGGCGGCATGGCGTTCTTCCCCAAGCAGGACATCAAGAATCCCGAGGACTTCGCCGGGATAGCCAAGCTCGTCCGGGCGGAGGACTTCACGAACCGGGTGATGATCAGCGGCGATCTCGAGGAGCACTGCCGGCACATCCAGCACTACGTCGACATGGGCTACGACGAGATCCACCTGCATAACGTGGGGCGGAACCAGGCCGAGTTCATCGAGACATTCGGGCGCGAGGTCCTGCCGAACCTCAGGCTGGGCTGACCCCTTCCTCTGTCGCGGGCCGCCAGGTCCGCCGGGCTGGGTCCCATACCCCGACGACACGGACGCTGCCTGGCGGCTCCTGCGCGGCCGCTCGCCGACGCACGCTCTCCACGGTCTCCGTCCAGCCCGGCGGCACCAGGCCGGGCGCGAGGTCGGCAAGCGGGGCGAGAACGAACAGCCGCTCCCCGAGGTCCCGATGCGGGACCTCGAGTCGTTTGGCGGCCATGGCCGCGTTGGCCTCTGCGTCAGCGGACCGCGCCTCGCGGGAGCGCTCGACGTCGATACGGTGGCGCCCGAACACCAGCAGGTCGAGATCGAGCTCACGGGGACCCCAGCGCCGTCGCCGGCGACGCCCGGCGGCTCGTTCGATCGTCTTGAGCCGGCCCAGGATGCCGAGAGCCGTTTCCGCGGGATCGCGGTCGTCGTAGCGGATGTCGACTGCGACGGCCGCGTTGCGGAACTCCGGCTGGTCCGTGACGCCCCAGGGCACGGTGGCGTAGAGCCGCGAGACCCCGGCGACCCACAGGCCGGGCAGATCCGCGATCGCCTCGACCGCCGACGCCAGGGTTCGAGCCGGGTCGCCGACGTTGGATCCGAGGCCGATATAGGCACGGACGATCCGGCGGGCTCTCATCGACGGCACCTTACTATCCGGCGATGGAGGCCGGACCGACCCCCACTGCCCGCCGCCTGCCCCGCCCGCGCCGCCTGCCCCGCCCGATCATGGTCGTCGGGGGAAGCGCGATCCTCGTCCTGGCTCGGAGCCCGAGATGACCGAGGTCGATGTCGCCGTCATCCACGCGGAGCCTGCCGATGACGCCGGTCCGCTGACGCGCGCCACGGCGGCGGCTCGGCTGGACGCCGCCGAGCGGCACGTGCGCGGGTTCCTCGACGCCGGGGCGACGCGAGCCAGGATCCACGCTGGTCCACCGGACGGACGGCCGTTCGGGGCGCGGCTTCGCGACGTGGTCGCCGAGCTCGGGGATGGTGGCTTGATCGTCCTGGGCTCCGGGGCCGTGCCGCTCGCGACCGCGTCGGACCGGCGCGATCTTGTTACCGCGGCGGCCGCCGACAGGCCCCACGCCCTCACGAACAACCGCTACTCCGCGGACGTGATCGCCGTGGCACGGGCCCGCCGAGCCCTCGCGAACGTCCCCGATCTGCCGACCGACAACGCGCTCCCGCGCTGGCTCGAGGAGCACGCAGGCGTGCCCGTCGACGACCGGCGCGGACGGACCCGACTCGGGATCGACATCGACGGACCGCTCGACCTCGTCCTGCTCGGCGGTCGGCGGTCGTGGCTCCACGGTGCCGACACGGCCCGCGTGCGGGCGATCCTCGATGCCATGGGGTCCGTCGTCGCGGACCCCGCGGCCGAGCTGGTCGTGACGGGACGGGTGTCGGCGACGAACCTCGCCTGGCTGGAGGCGCGGACCGCGTCGCGGACCCGGGCGCTCATCGAGGAGCGCGGCCTGCGGACCCGCCGCGCGGACCAGCGACCGGCGGCGTCCGTGCTCGGGGCGCTGCTGGACCGGGATGGTCCCGAGTCGCTCGGCGAGATCCTCGCGCGGCTGGGCGACGCCGCAATCGTCGACACGCGGGTGCTGCTTGCACATCGGTTCGGGGCGGAGGAGGCCGCCTGGCCGGGGGCGGAGGACCGGTTCGCATCCGATCTGCTCCTGACAGCGACGATCGCAGACCCCTGGCTGCGCGCCCTGACGTCGTCCGCGGTGAACGCGCGGATCCCGGTCTTGCTGGGCGGCCACACGCTGGTCGGGCCGGGCCTGCGCCTCGCCCTCGGACGCGCGTCCGGACGGCGATCACGAGCACGCACGTAGCATCGGCACCATGACGGACCTGCGACCCGAGCTCCGGCGCGATGGGCCGACCGATCTCTCGGACGTCGGCGAGGACACCGCTCTCGTGGAGCGGATCCGCGACGAGGCCCGGCGTAGCGGGCCGATGCCGTTCGCGCGGTTCATGGATCTCGTGCTGTACGACCCCGACGGCGGCTATTACCGGTCGCACGATGCCCGGCCCGGTCGCGGCGGCGACTTCCTGACCGCCCCTGAGCTCCATCCGATCTTCGGCGAGATGCTCGCCCGAGCCGTCGTCCAGGCCTGGGAGCGTTTGGAGCGTCCGGATCCGTTCATCGTCGTCGAGCACGGTGCGGGCGAGGGCGCGCTGGCGACATCGCTGCTCGACGCCGTGCGTGTCACCCCGCTCGCGGGCTCGATCCGCTATCGCCCGGTCGAGGTCGACGAGGGGCGGATGCGGGCGCTGCGTGATCGACTCGAGACGGCCGGCCTCGCGGATCGGTTGGAGGGCGGCCCGCCCGATGCTCCGTTCGATGGCATCGTCCTCGCCAACGAGGTCCTCGACGCGCTCCCTGTCCATCGCGTTCGGCAGGTGGCCGGCGAGCTGCGCGAGCTGGCGGTCGCAGTCAGGGCGGACGGTGCGTTCGGCGAGGTCGAGATCGCGCCGTCGACGGCCGCGCTCGCCGAGCGGCTCGCCGCCGAAGAGATCGAGCTCGTCGAAGGTCAGACGGCCGAGATCTGCCTCGTCCTGGACGACTGGATCGCGCGTGCCAGCGCCCCGTTGCGGCGCGGGCTGGTGCTCCTCATCGACTACGGCGCCATCGCAGCCGAGCTGTACGACCCCATGCGCCGTCGCGGCGGCACGCTGCGCGCCTACGTGCGGCACCAGGTGCACGACGACCCGTATCGGTTCGTCGGGCGCCAGGACCTGACCGCGCACGTCGACGTCACGGCGGTCCAGCGAGCTGCGGTCGCCGCCGGCCTCACGACGATCGGGATCACGACCCAGGCCGAGGCGCTGATGGGCCTCGGGATCGAGGAACGTCTCCGCGAGATCCAGGCCGACCCGGCGACGATCTTCGAGGACTACACCCTGTTGCGATCGGCCCTGCTGCGGCTTCTCGACCCGGCCGCCATGGGCCGGTTCCGGTTCATGGTCTTCGGCCGCGACTGGCCGGCCGGCGCAGGACTCGACATGCTCGGCTATCGATTGCCGGGCCGACCGGGGCGACCGACCGACTAGGGCGAATGCCGTATTGCCTCGGAAGGGGCTTCGGCGTCAGGCTGACCGTGGTCGTCGCACGACCGCACCGTCACGGGGGGCGCGACGTGAACCTGCACGCGCGCTCGGCGCGTCGCGCTCCCCGCTCCGGTGCCACGAAGCCGCCGGCACGGTCCCCCAGCGTGCCCGGATCCGGATCAGCGCCCCTCCTCTGCCGATCCGGCTGCTCCTACGGCGAGGCGTCCCCCAGCGCCTCGCCGACCCTTGTCGCGACCCGTTCGAAGGCGTGCCCGCTGATAGAATGGCCGTGCGTGGAGGCTCCACGGAGCCGCCCCTGCCCGCCGCCTCCGACAGGTCCCGAAGGGAGTTCGATTGGAACAGCTCTGGTACGTCGTGGGCTTCGCCTTCGCCGGCGTGACGTTCGTCTTCCTGACGATCGGTGCCGCGTGGCTGGTCTCGCACCGCAACCGCGGCGACGTCCACAAGGGCCTGCCGTACGAATCGGGCATCGATACGTACGGCGATACGCACGGCCGCTTCGGGCTGTCGTTCTACATCTACGCCCTGCTGTTCGTGGCCTTCGACATCGAGGTGGTCTTCATCTACCTCTGGGCGATCGTCTTCCAGGATCCTGCGCTGAACCCGGCGGCGCTGTTCGTCAGCATGGTGGTCTTCGTGGCGATCCTGCTCCTCGGCCTCGCCTACGCCTGGCGAAAGGGGGCCCTGACGTGGCGCTGAAGACGACACCGGACGGCCTCGGGGCCGGCCCCTCGGACGAGACCGCGATCTCCTCGGACGTCCCGGCCCAGCCCGGCCTCCCGGCGACCCGCCCGTCCGACGCGGTCGCGAATCCGATCGTCGTTCGGAACTCCTTCTGGCAAGCGGCGGACCCGTCCGCGTACGACGGCGGCCGCCCGACCGACGTCACCCACCTCGCGGAGCTCGAGGCGAGCGGCGCGGGCCGGCGTGACGATGCCCGCTGGAGCGGCGTCCTCGAGGTGATCCCGACCAAGGCCGACTACGTGCTCGACCTCATCCGGATGAACAGCCTGTGGCCACTCCTGTCGGGGCTCGCGTGCTGCGCGATCGAGATGATGTCGGCGGCCACCTCCAAGAACGACATGGACCGCTGGGGCATGTTCCCGTTCCGGGCGAGCCCGCGCCAGGCGGACGTGCTCATCGTTGCCGGCACGCTGACGACGAAGATGGCCGGGCCGCTGGTCCGCCTCTGGGAGCAGATGCCGGAGCCGAAGTGGTGCGTTGCGATGGGCGACTGCACGTGCTCCGGTGGTCGGTACAAGCGGAGCTACTCGACGGTCGAGGGGATCGATCGGGTCATGCCGGTGGACGTCTACGTCCCGGGCTGCCCGCCCCGGCCGGAGGGCCTCATCTACGGGATGATGAAGCTCCAGCAGCTGGTCAAGGATCGTCGAGGTCATTGGCCGGAGCGAGCGATCGGCCCGACCGTCCCAGAGCAGGTCTGACCGTGGACCGAGCGTTCAAGGCCCGCCTCGAGCGGCGCTTTGGCGAGCAGTTGACGGGTCCCATCCGGCAGCGCCACGACGAGACGGAGATCCGGATCGGGCCGGGCGACGTGACCCAGGTCATCACCGCGCTCCACGATGAGCCGGAGTTCGGCTTCGAGTTCCTGGCCGACCTGGCCGGGGTGGATACGGGCGACGTCATGCAGGTCGTGTACCACCTGTGGAGCCCGACCACACCCGACTGGCTTCGGGTCATCGCCGACGGCCTCCCGCGCGAGGACCCGCGCGTCCCGTCGGTGACGTTCATGTGGAAGGGCGCGGAGTGGATGGAACGCGAGGCCTACGACATGTTCGGCATCACGTTCGAGGGCAACCGCGACCTGCGCCGCATCTACCTGCCACCCGACTACACGAGCTTCCCTCTCCGAAAGGACTTCTACCTGGCGGACGACGCGGCCCGTTCCCCGGGCGCGGGCGTCCGACCGATGGAACGGACCCACACGCCACGCGAGACCCCGGCGACGGCGAACGTCCGTCGGGGCGGTGCGTGACCTCACACAGGAACGGCAAGGACCTGCGATGACCGCGACGACACCTCGACCGAATACCCGACCGCACGATCACGGCCGCGACGAGTCGTTCGCCGGCACGCCGGACGACCCGCGCGTCCAGCTCGACCGGGACCTCGGCGTCTTCGAGCCCGTCCCGCCGTACCCGCCGCGCACCGAGCGCGAATCGGAGTTCTACTCACTCCGCGACGGCGAGATGTTCCTGAACATGGGGCCGCAGCATCCTTCGACCCATGGCGTGCTCCGCGTCGTGCTCAAGCTCGACGGCGAAAAGGTCGTCGACGTCGACCCGGTCCTCGGCTACCTCCATCGCGGCGTCGAGAAACTGTGCGAGAACGCCGACTACCACCAGGCGATCTGCTATCTCGACCCGCTGGAGTACGTGAGCTCGCTGTTCTGCGAATGGCCCGGCGTGATGGCCTTCGAGAAGCTGCTCGACGTTGAGGTCCCGCGTCGCGCCGAGTACATCCGCGTCCTGTCGGCCGAGCTGAACCGGGTCGCCAGCCACGCGCTCTTTCTGGGCTGGATGGCGCTCGACCTTGGCGGCCTGACACCGATCCTGTGGTCGTTCATCGAGCGCGATGAGATCGTCGACATGCTCGCCGCGCTGACCGGCCAGCGGATGCTCTTCAACTACTTCCGGATCGGCGGCGTCAACGGCGACCTCAACCACGAATTCATGAGCCGACTCGGCGACTGGATGAGCAAGGCGACCGAGCAGATCGAGGCCGGCAACACGCTGCTGAACGAGAACGAGATCTTCGTCCGCCGGATGCGCGACCTCGGGACGATCGATTCGAAGACCGCGCTGCGGATGGCCATGACCGGGCCGAACCTCCGCGCGACCGGCGTGCCGTTCGACGTTCGGCGGGCGCACCCCTACAGCGTCTACCCCGAGCTCGATTTCGACATCCCGACCCGCGCCGAGGGTGACTGCCTGGCCCGATACCTGCTGCGGATGGACGAGATAAAGCAGAGCCTGCGGATCATCGACCAGTGTCTCCACCAGATGCCGGACGGCCCGGTGATCGCCAAGCTGCCGCGGCTGCTGCGCCCGCGACCCGGACGCGCCTATGCGGGCATCGAGGGCCCGCGCGGCCAGTACGCCGCCTATGTCGTCAGCGACGGCACCGACCAGCCGTTCCGCATGCGGATCCACGACCCGTCGTTCATCCACCTGCAGGCAGTCGGCGTGATGGTGCCCGGACACCTCGTCGCCGACACAATGGCGGTCATGGCGTCACTCGACCCCATCATGGGCGGTGTCGATAAGTGATGTACCGATCACGTCGGCGCGCGGTGGGACGGGCGACGCCCGCGTTGAACGCTGCGCTCCATCGCTCACGTAGCTCGGGCCACGCTCTCTCGGGTGCTCGCGTTCGCCTTGGCCTCGCCTCGTCCGACAGCGCGCAAGGCAGTTCGACGTGACGGTGATCGGGCGGTCTTGGAATCGTCTGACCCTGCCTGGGAAGATCGTCTTCACGGTCGTCCCATTGCTATTGCTGCTGACGGTCGCGGCGATCGCGCTGATCCTGCTGTTCGGCCAGCTCGTGGTCGACATCCTGGTCGCCAACCTGCCGATCGTCCGGTTCGTCGTGGCCGCCACCGCCGTGCTGCTCATGACCATCCCGACCGCTTTCCTGGTCGGCTACATGGAGCTCAAGGGCATCGCGCTCATGAACCTGCGGATCGGTCCGGACCGGGTGGGCCCGTTCGGGTCGCTGATCTCAGTCGTCCACGGTCTGAAGATGCTCATGAAAGAGGACTTCACGCCGACGGGCGCCGATGGGCTCGTCTTCACCTGGGCACCGGTCGTGGTCTACCTGGCCAGCGTCATGACCCTGCTCGTCATCCCGTTTGGACCGGGCTTGTACGGCGCCGACTTCAACATCGGGTTGCTGTACTTCTTCGCGGTCGGCGGCCTGTCGGTGGTCGGGTTGCTGATGGCCGGCTGGTCGAGCTACAACAAATACTCGCTGCTCGGCGGGCTGCGCGCCGCGGCCCAGGTCGTGAGCTACGAGATCCCGTTGACGTTGTCGGTCGTGGGACTCCTGCTACTGGCCGGGACCATGAGCCTCAACACCCTCGTCGAACATCAGGCCGGCTGGTTCACGGACTGGTATATCTTCCAGCAGCCGCTCGGCGCCCTGATCTTCTTCATCGCCGCGACGGCCGAGGCGAACCGGACCCCGTTCGACCTGACCGAGGCCGACTCGGAGATCGTCGCGGGCTACGCCACCGAGTACTCGGGCATGCGTTTCGGGTTCTTCTACTTCGCGGAGTTCGTCAACGTCTTCATCATCTCGGCGCTCATGGTCGTCCTCTTCCTCGGCGGCTGGAACGCGCCATTCCCGTGGCCGTGGCCCATCGAGCTCAGCCTCGATCCGGCATCGTTCAACATCGGGCTGCTGCTCATCATCGGGCTCGCACCGGTGGTGCTGACGCTCCTCTTCGGCGCGCCTTTCTACCTGCTGCGCTCCTCGATCAAGTGGTGGCATGCGCTCATCGCCGGCTTCGTCTTGGCCAACCTGTTTATCATCACGCTTCTGGGCATCTGGGCGTATATCGGTCTTGACTGGGTCGCCGGGCTGATATGGTTCCTGCTCAAGACCTACGTCTTCGTGTTCATCCTGGTGTGGATGCGCGGAACCCTACCGCGCGTCCGTGTCGACCAGCTGATGGACTTCGCCTGGAAGTGGCTGCTGCCCGCGTCGCTGGTGAACCTGTTCGTCACCGCCGGCGCGATCGTCGTGGTCAAGGAGCTGGGCCGGTGAGTCTCGTCCCGGGTCTCGGCCTCGTGAAGGGCATGGCCCTCACCCTGCGGCGAATCTTCGAGCCGAAGGTCACGGTGAGGTACCCGGAGGTCCGCCTCGACGTCCCGCACAAGTTCCGCGGCCGCCTGCAGTTGCTGTATGACGAGTGGGGCACGCTCAAGTGCGAGACGTGCTTCCAGTGTGCTCAGGCCTGCCCGATCGAATGCATCGACATGGGCGGCATCGACACCCGCGGCCGCTACCACGTCCACTGGGGTGCGCCAGAGACCTACGGCGAGCGACGCGAGGAATCAGCGATGCGCCGCTCGGGCCGGCCCGTCCCGGACCCGGCGTATCGGCCGTTCGAGCCGATCGCCATGGGCGAGGTCGACCGCATCCTCGAGGAGTACGACCACGACCCGGCGCGGATGCTGCACATCCTCGAGGCGACCCAGGACGCCTACGGCTATCTCCCCGTGGCCGCCCTCAAGCGCATCAGCCACGCGACCGGCGCGTGGTACGCGATGATCTACGGCACCGCCAGCTACTACGCGCACCTGCGGTTCGAGCCTGCGACCGCCAGCGAGCAGGCGGCGGCCGTCGCCGATCATCGGCCGGCCGAGGGGGAATACCTGTCGGCGCTCGGCGCGGCGCTCGAGGGAGGCGGTCGCCCGGGCGCGCCCGCCCGCGCCTGACGATGGTGACCCTGCTCAAGACCCCGGCCACCTGGCCGCGCATCCTGCTGGCCCGATCCGCCGAGAAAGACCCCACCGACCTCGATGCAGCCGTCGCGGCCGGGGCCTTCGACGGCCTGCGGCGCGCGATCCGCGACCTCGGTGGGGCCGCCACGATCGCGACCATCGCGGCGTCCGGCCTGCGCGGGCGTGGCGGCGCGGGCTACCCGACCGCGGACAAGTGGCGGACGGCGGCAGACACCGATGCCGACCGCCGGTACGTCGTCGCGAACGGCTACGGCGCCGACCCGGCCTCGCACACCGATCGGACGCTGATGCTGCGCGACCCGTTCGCAGTCATCGAGGGGACCGCCATCGCGGCCAGCGCCATCGATGCGACCGAGGCCTTCATCGCGGTCCGTGGCGAGGACTCCGATGTCATCGCCCGGTTGTCAGCGGCGATCGGCGCGGCGACCGATGCGGGCTTCATCGGCGCCGATGTCCTTGGGTCAGGCCGTGACCTGTGGCTCGCGGTCCGCCCGGTGCAGGGCGCGTACATGCTCGGCGAGGAGACGGTCCTGCTCAAGGCTCTCGAGGGCAAGCGCGGTCAGCCGGAGCAGAAGCCACCACATCCCGCCACTGTCGGCCTGTACGACCGGCCGACGGTCGTCAACAACGTCCAGACGCTGGCCGCCGTGCCGTGGATCGTGCGCTCGGGCGCCGACGCGTTCCGCGCGACCGGCTCGACCAGCTCGTCCGGCACCGTCCTCGTGCAGCTCCGGGCGCCCGGCAAGGAGGGCATCGCCGAGGTCCCGCTGGGCACGCCGCTGCGCGACATCGTGAAGCTCGGCGGCAAGCTGCAGGCCGGTAGGACCCTCCAGGCGGTTCTCATCGGCGGGCCGTCGGGCGGCCTGCTCCCGCCCGATGCGCTCGACACCCCTTACGACTTTGGGACACTCCGCGAAGCCGGTGCGCACGTCGGCTCGGGCTCCGTTGTCGCGGTCGACGACCGCACGGATCTGCTCGAGCTGGTCGGCGTCCTGACGCGGTTCTGCGCGAACGAGGCGTGCGGCAAGTCGATCCCCTGCCGCATCGGGACGAAGCGGCTCGCCGAGATCGTCGCCCGTCGCGAGGGCGGGCTCCTCCGCCCGGTCGACACCCAGCTGGCAGCTGATCTGGCGCACGACATCGTGGAGTCCGCTCTGTGCGACCACGAGCGGCTCGCGACCTTCCCGCTCACGAGTGGGATGCGATACTTCGGGTCCGACTTCGACCACGCCAACCGACCCACCCCGGTCGCGACCGAGGCCGCCCGATGACCGACACCCTGGCTCGCCCAGAGCGCCTGCCTTCCGAGGCCCCGACGGAGACGTCGGCGTCGCCGGAGTCGCTCGCCGAGCGCCTGCTCGACACCCAGGCGCCGCAGCGACCGCAGTCGACGCCGCGCATCCGGATCGAGGTCGACGGCCGCGTCGTTGAGGGGTTCGAGGGCCAGACGATCCTCGAGGTCTGCCGCGACAACGGCATCGAGATCCCGACGCTGTGCTACGAGCCCAAGCTGCCCGGGTTCGGCGCATGCCGGATGTGCGTCGTCGAGGTCGAGGGCGAGGAACACCCGCCGATCTCGTGCTCGCGCGCGTGCGGGGACGGGATGAAGGTCGAAACGCAGACCGAGGAGATCCGCCGCCTGCGCCGGACCAACCTCGAGCTGATCTTCTCCGACCACAACGCCTACTGCCTGCCGCCCTGCCAGAACAAGTGCCCGAGCCACATCGACATCCCGGGCTTCCTCAAGGCAAATGCCGAGGGCGACTGGCGGGAGAGCACCCGCATCTTCAAGCGGACGATCCCCTTCCCGTCGGTGCTCGGGCGGGTCTGCCCCGCGCCGTGCGAGGAGCACTGCCGGCGCGACGAAGTCGACGAGGCGATCGCGATCCGCGACACCCACCGCTACGCGGGCGACCAGGTCCTCAAGTCGATGCTCGACGAGGGCGTCGACCCGCCCGTCCCGTTCGAGCGACAGGCACCGTCCGGGCGGCGGGCCGCCGTCATCGGCTCGGGGCCGGCCGGCATGGCCGCGGCGTACTACCTGCTCATCGCCGGTCACGATGTCACTGTCTTCGAGCGCGACCCATCGCCCGGCGGCATGCTCCGTTACGGGATCCCGCAGTACCGGCTGCCGAAGGTCGAGGTGCTCGAGGCCGAATACGAGTCGATCTCGCGGCTCGGCGGCACGGTCGTCTGCAACGCCGGTCTGGGCCGGGACTTCACGCTCGACGATCTGACGAACCAGGGCTTCGATTCGGTCATCGTGGCGATCGGCTGCTACGACACGAACAAGCTCGGGATCCCCAACGAGGACGCCGAGGGCGTCATCGACGGGCTCGAGTACCTCCGGACGGCGACGCTCGGCCTGCCCTATCCGGGCCACGTCGGCAAGCGCGTCGTGGTGATCGGCGGCGGGTTCACCTCGATGGACTGCTCGCGGACGTCGATCCGCCAGGGCGCCGCCGAGGTCACGCTCGTGTACCGCCGCGACATGAAGGACATGCCCGCGGCGGACGAGGTCCACGAGGCGATCGAGGAAGGCGTCACCGCCATCTTCCAGGCGGGCCCGACGCGCGTCATAACCGACCCCAAGACCGGAGCCGTGAGCGGCGTCGAGTTCATCCGGATGCAGCTCGGCGAGCCGGACGCCTCCGGCCGGCGGCGCCCTGAGCCGGCGTCCGGCACCGAATTCACGATCCCGTGCGATCGCGTGCTGTTGGCCATCGGTCAGGGCCCCGAGCTCGACTGGGTCGGGACGCCGGGCAATGAGGGGCCCGAGGCGACCAAGCAGCGTCGTCTCAAGGCGGACGCGGTCACCTTCTCCACGGGCCGGCCCGGCGTCTTCGGCAGCGGCGACGTGCGGATCGGCGCGGCGACGGTCGTCGAGGCGGTCGCCGAGGGCCGGCGCGCGGCCTACGCCGTGGACGCCTACATGAAGGGCATGGACCTCGACGCCATCCGCACGCGCCAGACGCTGGCCGAGCCGCAGCCCGAGTTCCTCTCGATCGTGCCGTTCACCGGCGAGATCAAGGAGCCGCGCTATCGGATGACGCCACTTCCGGCCGAGAAGCGCAACGACAGCTACATCGAATACGAGCTGCCGTACACGCGCGAGACCGCCATGGCGGAGTCGACTCGCTGCCTGCAATGCACCTGCGAGGCGATCGGGTTCTGCGACCTGCGCCGGCTCGGCATCGAGTACGGCACGACGCTCCAGACGCTCGAGCCCCAATACCACCAGGGCGCCGGCTACCGGAGCGTGACCGAGAACCGCTTCACCGGCATCAACCACGACTACATCCGCGACGACTCCCACGCCTTCATCCTGCGCGAGCCGTCGCGCTGCATCGACTGCGGGCGCTGCGCGAACGTGTGCGCCGAGGTCGTCGGGGCGGCCTGCTACGACTTCATGCGCATCGGCTTCGACACGCTGGTGACGACGCCGCTCGACATGAGCCTCAACGACACCCCATGCGTGTCGTGCGGTCGCTGCGCGGAGACCTGCCCGACCGGCGCCCTGATGCCGAAGCCGCGCATCCTCGAGAAGTACGAGGTCGATGAGAGCCGCTGCATCCTGTGCGGCATCTGCGTCGACGCCTGCCCCTACGACGCGCTGCGCGACGGCGCCGACATCGAGCTCGCCCACACCGGCCGCTCGGAGCCGACGATCGACCTCATGGCGCTCGCAGCGATCGACCGCGAGACCGAGGTCACCTACATCCGGCGCGAGCGCGACTGGCTCACCCGGGCGCGCGCCGAAGGCCGCGTGGTCGACCAGTCGCGGCTGCTGCCGATGCTGCCCCCGGCGATCGAAGGAGTGCCCAGCAACGGCGGACGCTCGAACGGGAACGGCCACGGTCAAGACGGTCACGGGGCGGTCGCGGCGCTGGGCCCTGGCCGGCACGAGTAGACGTGCGCGCGAAGCTGCCCCAGATCATCTTCGCGCTCCTGATCATGGGCGCGGTCCTCGGCATCGCCGCGCTCTTGGTCGTCGTCCTCCGGCAGGACTGGGAGGACGCGCTCCTCTGGATCCTCGGAGTCGTGCTGCTGGGCGCGGGGCTACTGGTCGTGACGATGCGCGACATCATCCGGTGCGGCCTGGCCATGATCGTCTGCTTCCTCGCGCTGGCCGGCATCTACGTCCTGATGGGCGTGCCGCTCCTCGGTGCGGCGCAGGTGATCGTTTACATCGGCGCGATCAGCGTGCTGGTCCTGTTCGCCATCATGCTGACCCAGACGAAGGACGCCCCGAGCCGGCTCGTCTTCCAGACCCAGGCCGGTCCGGCGGCGATCGCGGCGGTGGTCGTCGCGATCCTCATCGCCCTCGCCGTGGGCGCCACGGACTGGCACGAGGTCGCCCGCCGGGCGCGCCTGAACACGAGCGAGATGGCGCGGGTCCTCTTCGAACAGTTCGTGTTCCCGTTCGAGATCGTCAGCGTGCTGCTGCTGGCCGCGGTGATCGGCGGTGTGTTCCTGGCCAAGCGCGAGCCGGGCGGTCCGTCGTGAGCGACAGCCTCGACACCTACCTGATCCTGTCGGGGATCCTGTTCGCGATCGGCACGTTCGGCTTCCTCGCGCGGCGCAACGCGATCAGCATGCTCATGTCGATCGAGCTGATGCTCAACGCGGTCAACCTCGCGATCGTGGCATTCGGCCTGTTCGGGCCCCGGTCCGACGCGATCGCCCAGGGCGCGGTATTCGCGCTGATGGTCATGGCCGTGGCCGCGGCTGAGGCGACGGTCGGGCTGGCTATCGTGATCGCGATCTACCGCAACAAGAAGACGCCGCTCGTCGACGAGTACGACTCGATGCGGCAGTGAACGGTCTGCTGCAGCCAACCCGGCGCGCCGTCGGACGGGCGATGCCGGCGTTGACCCCATCCTCGGGCCGATGGCTCGCAGTAGCGTCGCCTCGGCCCTCCGAGTGGACCGAGTACGCTCGCTCGAGTACTCAGGGTCGCCTTGGCCTCGCCGCGTCCAACGGCACGCATGGTAATTCGCGGTGATGGGCATCGAGGCGCTGCTGCCATTGCTGCTCGTGCTGCCGATGGCCGGCTTCCTCATCACCGCCCTGATCGGCAGGCGGCTGGGCAAGCAGGCTCACTGGATCCCGGTCGGGGTCATCTTCCTGGCCTGGATCGTGGCGATGCTGGCGGTGTGGAACGTGCTGACCGGTGCGGCGCCCCTGCTGCCCGGCTCGGAGGATACGCACGGTTACGTCGTGGGTCCGTGGGAGTGGATCCCGGCGGGCGGCTTCCACGTCGAGCTCGGGATCCTGGTCGACCCGCTGACCGCATGCCTGCTGATCGTCGTTACTACGATCGGCCTGCTGGTCCACGTCTACTCGATCGGCTACATGAGCCACGATCCCGGGTACTGGCGGTTCTTCGCGTACCTGAACCTGTTCATGTTCTCGATGCTGCTGCTCGTCCTCGCCGACAACTGGCTGGTCGTGTTCGTGGCATGGGAGCTGGTCGGCCTGTCGAGCTACCTGCTCATCGGCTTCTGGTACCGCAAGCGGAGCGCGGCTCTCGCCGCCAAGAAGGCGTTCATCGTCAACCGGGTCGGCGACGTCGGGTTCGCCGTCGGGATCATGGCGATCTTCCTGAACACCGGCACGCTGAACGTTCGCGAGTCGATCGAGATCCTGATCAACCCCACCCTCGTCGCCTTCCCGATCCCGGTCCCGCTCGTCGCGCTGCTGGTCTTCGCGGGTGCCATGGGCAAGAGTGCCCAGTTCCCGCTCCACGTCTGGCTGCCGGACGCGATGGAAGGCCCGACCCCGGTGTCGGCGCTCATCCACGCGGCCACGATGGTCAACGCCGGCGTCTACCTCGTGGCCCGTGCCAACCCGTTGTTCGCGGCCGCGCCGTCCACGATGGTCGTCGTCGCGGCGATCGGCATCTTCACCGCCATCCTGGCCGCGTCGATCGCGATGACCCAGACCGACATCAAACGGGTGCTCGCGTACTCGACGCTATCCCAGCTCGGCTACATGTTCGCGGCGCTCGGGGTGGGGGCATTCACCGCGGCCATCTTCCACCTCATGACCCACGGCTTCTTCAAGGGCCTGCTGTTCCTCGGATCGGGCTCGGTCATCCACGCCGTCCACGAGGAGCAGGACATGCGCCGGATGGGTGGGCTGGCGCGCAAGATCCCGATCACCTACGCGACGATGCTCGTCGGCTCGGTCGCCATCGCCGGGATCCCGCCGCTGGCCGGCTTCTTCTCGAAGGACGAGATCCTCGGCGAGGCCTTCAAGTTCGGCTTCCTGTGGGTCTGGGCGGTCGGCCTCTTCGTGGCGCTGCTGACGGCGTTCTACATGTTCCGACTGATGGGCCTAACATTCTGGGGCACGTTCCGCGGCCCCAGGGAGATCTGGGACCGCATCCACGAATCACCGGCGGTCATGACGGTGCCGCTGATCCTGCTGGCGATCCCGTCGGTGCTCCTCGGCATCGCCCTCGGGCTGCCGTTCGGCGATAGCACCATCCACCGATGGCTCGAGCCGGTGTTCCATCACGCGACTGAGATGCTCGCCTTGCCGCACGAGGCGTACGCGCTGTTCGGCATCGACGGCGGTCTGATCCTCGCTAGCGTGACCGTCGCGGTGATCGGCGTGGTCCTTGCCTGGCGCTACTTCGGCGTGGAACTGGGCGGCTTGCGGCTGCCGGCGCGCCCGGAGCTCGTCCGTGAGACCAGCGCCCGGCCCGGCCTGTCCTTCCTGTATCGCGCGTCGCTCAACAAGTGGTGGTTCGATGAGCTCAACCACCTGCTCTTCATCGTCATCGGCGGGCGGCTGGCGCAGGCGATCTGGTGGTTCGACCGCGAGGTCATCGACGGGACCGTCAACGGCATCGGCAGCTCGACCATCTCGGTCGGCCGTGGCCTCCGGCGCGTGCAGACCGGTCGCGTCCAGAACTACGCGCTCGGGATCGCCCTCGGGCTGATCGTCATGGCCGGGTCGTACCTGCTCCTCGCGGGGAACGGCGGATGACGAGCCCGTTCGGGATCCTCACCGTCGTGACGTTCCTGCCGCTGGTCGGGGCACTGGTCGTCGCGATCCTGCCGAGCCGTTGGACCCGCCCGGTCGCGCTCGCGTTCGCGTTGGCAGCGTGGGTCGTCTCGTTGATGATGCTGATCGGCTACCTGCCGAACCGCGCAGGCAGCCAGTTCCTCTTCCTCGAGGCGTACGACTGGATCCCGATCTTCGGCATCCAGTACAAGCTCGGCGTCGACGGCATGTCCGCCGCCCTGGTCGTCCTCACGACGACGTTGACCTGGATCTGCATCCTCGCGTCGTGGGTCCCGATCCAGACCCGGATCAAGGAATACATGATCTCCTTCCTCGTGCTCGAGGTCGGGCTGATCGGCGTTTTCTTGGCACTCGACCTCTTCCTCTTCTACATCTTCTGGGAGATCGTGCTCGTCCCGATGTACCTCATCATCGGGATCTGGGGCGGCGCCAACCGCATCTACTCGACGATCAAGTTCGTGCTGTACACGCTCGTCGGGTCGCTGCTCATGCTCGTGGCGATCCTCGCGACAGCGTTCGCCTACCAGTCGGCCACCGGCTCATGGACCGGCGCGTTCGACCTGGTCGCCCTCCGCGCGCACGTCCAGACCGTCGGCTTCGCGCCGGCCCTCCAGGTCGGGGCGTTCCTCGCGTTCTTCCTGGCCTTCGCGATCAAGGTCCCGATGTTCCCGTTCCATACATGGCTGCCGGACGCGCACACCGACGCACCGACCGCGGGATCCGTCATCCTGGCCGGCGTCCTGCTCAAGCTCGGGGCATACGGGTTCCTGCGGTTCGCGCTTCCGCTCTACCCGGACGCGGCCCATACGTTCGCCCCGACGATCATCGTCCTGTCGCTGATCGCGATCATCTACGGCGCGATCGTCGCCCTCGTCCAGCCCGACCTCAAACGGCTCGTGGCCTACTCGTCGGTCAGCCACATGGGCTTCGTGACCCTCGGCACGTTCGTGTTCACCGAGCAGGGCATCCAGGGCGCCATCCTCCAGATGATCAACCACGGCTTGATCACAGGCGGGCTGTTCCTGCTCGTGGGCATCATCTACGAGCGGACCCACGACCGGACGATCGCGAAGATGGGCGGCCTCGCGGCCCGGATGCCGCTGTGGGCCGCGACGCTCGGGTTCTTTGTGTTCGCGTCGGCCGGCCTGCCCGGGCTGTCCGGTTTCGTGGGCGAGTTCCTCAGCCTGGTCGGGACGTTCGTCGTCAATCCGCCGGCCGCGGCGGTCGCGACATTGGGCATGATCCTCGCGGCCGGCTACCTGCTGTACATGTACGGCCGGGTCGTCTTCGGCGAGGTGTCCGATTTCATCGTGGGCCTTGGGGGCCACATCACGGACATGACGCCGGTCGA
The DNA here is from genome assembly GCA_035717785.1 of Candidatus Limnocylindrales bacterium. Taxonomy (GTDB): domain Bacteria; phylum Chloroflexota; class Limnocylindria; order Limnocylindrales; family CSP1-4; genus SPCO01. The sequence continues at coordinate 3,633 of DASTIG010000089.1, read as the reverse complement.
GATCCTGACGCTCGTGCCGCTGGCGACCTTGATCGTGGTGTTCGGCCTCCAGCCCGGGCTCCTGCTAACGCTGGTGCAAGGCTCCGTCGTCGACACCATCGGGGCGGTGCGTGATGGCGTCCCGCTGCCCATCGGCACGGAGGTGGTCGTCATCGGCCTGGGGTTGATCATCGTGCTCGTCGTCGTGCGCACGATCTCCGCCGCGATGAGCTCGCGATCAGAGCGGACCGGGGTCATGACCGAAGGCGGAGGCGCGCATTGAACGGCGCCGACCTCAGCGCGATCTCGCCGCTCATCGCCGCGGTGCTGACCGCGGCCGCGGTGCTGATCGTGGATCTCGTCCGACCCGGGCGCAGCGGCCCGGCCGTCGCGACCGCCCTGATCGGGCTGGCGATCACTGCGTTCGTCACGATCCAGGTCGGCATGGGCGCGCCGACGGCGTTCAACGGGACCTACAAGGTCGACGCGCTCAGCACGTTCCTCGACATCCTGTTCATCTCGATCGTCGCGATGACGATCGTGTTCGCGCCCGATTACCTGCTGCCGCGCAACCTGCCGATCGCCGAGTTCGCGACGGTCCTCATCTTCGCGATGAGCGGGGCCATGCTGATCGCCGGGTCGGCGGACCTGCTGCTGCTCTTCCTCGGGCTCGAGCTGATGGTGCTGCCGGGCTACCTCCTGGCGGGCTACCACAAGACCGACTCGTATTCCACCGAGGGGGCGATCAAGTACTTCCTCCTCGGCTCGTTCAGCTCGGCGATCTTCCTGTTCGGCGTGGCCTTCATCTGGGGCCTGACCGGGACCACGCTGATCAACAGCGCCGACCCGGCCCAGCCCGGGGTCGCTCAGGCGCTCGCGTCGGTGGTGGCGGGGACCGAGCCGCTGTCGGCGGGTCTGGCGATCGGGCTCGCGTTCCTGACCACGGGCGTCGCCTTCAAGATCGCCGCAGTCCCGTTCCACTACTGGACCCCTGACGCGTACCAGGGCTCTCCGACGCCGATCACCGGATACCTGTCGGTCGGGCCGAAGATCGGCGCATTCGCGCTGATCCTGCGGCTCTTCGTGGAGGCGCTGGGGCCGCTGGCCGAGTGGTGGCTGCCGGTCATGATCGTCCTGGCCGGTCTGACGATGACGCTCGGCAACCTCGTCGCGCTCACCCAGGACAACGTCAAGCGGATGCTCGCGTACAGCTCGATCGCCCACACCGGGTACATGCTCGTCGGGCTGGCGGCGTATGCCGGCGGCCAGGTCCTCGGGCTCGAGGGCCTCCTGTTCTACGGAGCCGCCTACACGTTCATGAACCTCGGGGCGTTCGCGGTCGTCTCGGCCGTCCAGAAGCGGACGGGCGTCACGTCCTCGCTCGAGACGTTCTCGGGGCTCGTGCGCCGCGAACCGGGCCTGACGATCCTGATGACGCTGTTCTTGCTGTCGCTCGTCGGTATCCCCCCGCTGGCCGGGTTCTGGGCGAAGGCGTACGTCATCCTCGCGGCCGTGCAGGCCGGTGGGTCGCTGACCGTGCTCGCGGTCCTCGTCGTCCTGAACGCGGCCGCGGCGGCGTTCTACTACCTGCGGGTCGTCGTGTACATGTGGATGCGCGACCCCGTCACCGACGCGCCACCGCTCACCCATGGCGCGCTCATGTGGGGCGGGCTCGCCACCGCGACGGTGCTCACGCTGGTGTTCGGGCTCTTCCCGTCGGTGTTCGAGATCGTGCAGCACGCCGCCGCCGCGATCTCGACATTGCCGGGCGGGGGCTAGGCTCCCGCCAACTCCAGCCGCCGCGCCAGGGCGGCGAGCAAGCGGCCGACCTCGTGCGCGCCAGCGATGCGCAGGTCGGCGACCTCGAGCAGCTCGGACGGTGCCGGGCGGCTGGCGCCGTGGACGGCCACCGTGACCCCGACCCCGACCGGGTGCCCGGCGCGGCCCGGTCCGCCCACCCCGCGCGCCCCGGTGCGCGCCGCGATCACCGCCTCGAACGCGTCGATGTCGCTCATCTCGTCGCCGAGGGCGACCACGCCTCCCGGCCGATGCCGCGCGATGAGGCGCTCGACGGCCTCACGCTTGCCGCCGGCGTCCTCCGGCCGAAGATCGACGACCGTCCGACCGCGGTAGTGGGCGAGCCTGTGGACCAGTCGCTCGCGGCGCTCGACGGTCTCGATCGCCGCGACGACGGCCGCCCGGGCCGCCGCGACGTCGTCGGCCTGGCGGACGTGGAAAGCGACCGATGGACCCTTGCGCTCCACGAACAACCATCCGGGGTCGCCGAGTTCTGCCGCGACGCCGCTCGCGATGACCTCGGCGGCGTCGCGATGGACGTCGTACGCCGGGTCGGTCATCGGGACCAGGCGTTCAGCGCGAGCGCCACGAGCCAGGACCCCGTGCTCCAGGCCGTGATCGCCGAGGTACTCCACGCCACCGACCCGCACCCGGGCCGCGACGTCGGCGACGATCCGGCCGGTCAGGACCGCCACATGCAGCCGCTTAGGGCGCTCCGTCGCGATGCCGCCCAGCTTTCGCAAGGCACGCTGCGCCGGCGGCTCGATCCGGGCGACGGCCGGGTCGCGCGACCCGACCGCGAGCGTGCCGTCGAAGTCGACGATGACCAGCAGCGGCGGCGTGGCCGCGACGAGGTCATCGAGCGCCACCGCGATCTCGGCGCCGGTCGACACGGCCGGCGCCGGTCCGCCGGCGCGGGTCACGGCTGGACGTCGACGCCCGGCATGATCGTCCGCAGGCCGCTCGCCATGATGTCGGGGCCGATCCCGCCGAGGGCGCCGTCGCGGATGACGCCCTCCTTGTCGATCCAGAAGTGGACCGGCAGGGCGACCGCATCCCAGCGCAGCGCCTCGGAACCGTCGCTGTCGAGCCCGAGCGGAAAGGTGGCGCCGAGCCGCTCGGCAAAGGCCGCAACGATGCCCTCGTCCTCCTTGACATCGACGGCGATCACGACGAGCCCATCCGCCGCATGGCGGCTCGAGAAGCGATTCATGAGCGGGAACTCGTCGACGCAGGGCGGGCAGTAGGTCCCCATGAAGTTGATCCAGACCGGCTTGCCACGCAGGTTCATGAGGTCGATCACCCCGCCGCCGACCTGGGGCACGACCAGCGCCGGCGCAGTCTCGCCGACGTGGAACGCCTGACCGCCGTCACCCGACGGGGATGCCCCGGCGGACGGAGATGGACCGCCGGAGACGCCCGCGCTGATGACCGGCGTCGGCGACGCGGTCGGGGCGAGACCGAGCGACGCGGACGGCTGGGGCGGCGGCGTCGGCGCGGCGCCAGGCTCAGGGGCGAGGACGATGATTCCCCCGATGACCAGCGCTGCGGCCGCGACGCCGGTCAGGAGACCGGCGATGATCGAGATCCGGGGCCACATGCTGGCGCGGAGGGTACCAGTACCGACGTCCCATCGGCGTGCCTCTCCGGGCCACGGTACGATGCCCGTCCCATGGCCGGCCCGACCGAGCAGATCCGCACGCGCGTGCTCCCCGCGTTGCTCACCGCATTCGGCGTGACCATCCTGTCGGCCGGGCTGCTGACCTATTCCGCCCCTGTCGGGGTCGGCAGTCCGGTGGCCCCGACCGGATCACCATCGCCCGAGCCCTCGATCGCAGTCGCTCCGACGCCGACCCC
>DASTIG010000088.1:0-2017 GCA_035717785.1 Candidatus Limnocylindrales bacterium | reverse complement strand
CCTGCGCGCCGCGGTGCCAATCGGGATGGGCGACAACCGCGTCCAGATGGCGCTCGCCGCGGAGGATGCCGCAGGACTGAAGGCCGCGCTCGGGTAGGAGCGCTCAGGCGGACGAGCGTTCGAACCGCTTGAAGCCGCCCTTGTACTGCGCCCAGCTCTCGCGGGCGAGGTCGCGCACGGCGTCATCGTCCACGAGCTCGGGCTTGGTGATGTTGAGGCAGCTCCGGCCGGTCTTCGCGCCGCCGAAGCCCTCTTTCAGTGTCTCGACGTAGTAGCCACCATCGCGCTGGGCCATCGAGTACAGCGAGATGAAGCCCTTGCGGTTGGCGAGCCCGACCGAGAACCAGCGACCTGTCCGGTCGCCTCGGCTGTTCGAGTAGTCGTACGTCCCGTACCCGATCAGTGGCCCGCTGTAGTTGAACATCGTCACGTCGGCGTCCGGGATCGCTTCGACGATGACGTCGTGGAGATGCTGCATCTGCGAGCGGCGCGGCTCGGGCAGGCTGTCGATGTGGGCCTTGGCGGCCGCAATGTCCCCGTCCATCGAGTGCTCCTCCTGGTGCGCTCCGACCGTAGGCGCTCCGGACGGGCGGTGCAACTGACCGTTCCCGCGATGTCGCCCGGCGGCTACCATCCGCTTCGAGCGCGCGGGGGAGGGAGGCCGGGTTATGGACCGCGTCGGTTTCATTGGTCTGGGCACGATGGGCTCGGCCATGGCCGCCAACATCGTCCGTGCCGGGTTCCCGCTGAGGGCCTGGAACCGGACGCCCGGTCGCGCGCCCGAGCTCGCCGACCTCGGCGCGTCGCTCGCCGAGACGGCCGCGGCGGTCGCGGCCGACAGCGACATCGTCGTGATTTGCGTGTCCGACACGCCCGACGTCGAATCCGTCCTGTTCGGTCCCGACGGTGTCGCGGCTGGCGCGCGCGAGGGCACCCTCGTCATCGACTGCTCGACGATCGCGCCGTCGGGTAGCTGGAAGTTCGCCGAACGTCTGCACGGGCTCGGCCTCGCGATGGTCGACGCGCCGGTGTCGGGCGGCAGCGAAGGCGCCCGCAACGCGACCCTCACGATCTTCGTCGGTGGGCACGAGCGGGACGTCGAACGGGCTCGGCCGGTGCTGACCGCAATGGGCCGCACCATCACCCACGTCGGGCCGATTGGCGCGGGCCAGGCTGTCAAGGCCGTCAACCAGGTCATCCTGGCCGGCGCCTACCTCGGTGTCGCGGAGGGGCTCGTCCTGGCGATCAAGGCCGGCCTCGACGTCACCCAGGTCATCGAGGCGCTCGGCGACGGGGCGGCCCAGTCATGGGTGCTCGCCAATCGCAGCGGTCGGATGGTCGACAACGACTACCCGCTCGGCTTCAAGCTGTCGCTGCACCGGAAGGACCTCGGGATCGCCCTCGGTCTCGCCGACCAGCTGGGCGTCAGCCTGCCGCTGGCGGCGATGACCGCGGCGCTCGAATCGGGGCTGATCGCGCAGGGCCACGGCGACGAGGACATGTCCGCCGTCGCGCGGGCCATTCGTCAGCTCTCGGCTCTCGAAGGCTAGGCCGATCCGCCCTGGACGGCTGGCGAGTCAATCCAGCCCGACGAGCAGCATCGGATCGCCGAGCTTGCCGTCGTAGCGGGGCCGGAAGCGCAGCTCGTTGTACATCGTCGCCACGTCGACCTTGCGCGGACCGAGCGCCGGATCGGGCAGATCCGTATGGGCGTACTTCCCGTCCTGGATGGCGACCATCCTGCCCGTCACGCCGGCGGCCACGAGGTCCATGGCGACGTTGGCGAACGTCGTGGCAACCATCGCGTCGATCGAGTCCGGCTCGCCGCTGCGCAGGTCGTAGGTCAGCTCCGAGGCCAGCGTCTCGATGCCGGTCCGCCGCCGCAGTTCGGTCGCCAGCGTCTCACCGACGTTCGCCTTGTGCCGATGGCCGAACGCGTCCGGCTCGCCGACATCGAGGATCGAGTCGCCGCTCCAGATCGCACCTTCCGCGGTGATCACGAAGGCGTAATGGCTCG
>DASTIG010000087.1:0-4432 GCA_035717785.1 Candidatus Limnocylindrales bacterium | reverse complement strand
TGAAACCGCCGAAGAACAGGATGATCACGCCGGCCGGCAGGCCGGCGATCGCCGGCGGGTTGGCGAACATCGGATCCATGAACCCGGGCGCTGCGACGAACAGGAAGCCGGCCAAGGCGATCGGCAGGAAGCCGACCACATCGCCCGACAGGCGCTGCTGCGCCGTGAGGGTGTTGATCTCACCCTTGATGCGGATGCGCTCCCGGATCGTGTACGCGATCGAATCGAGGATCTCCGCCAGATTGCCACCGACCTGGTGCTGGATGGAGATCGCGGTGGCCATCAGCTCGAGGTCGTCGGACCGGACGCGCCGGACCATGTTCTCGAGTGCCTGCTCGAACGGCAGGCCGAGGTTGACCTCGCGGATGACCCGGCTGAACTCGGTCGAGATCGGCGGGCGCGACTCGCGCACGACGAGCTCGATCGCCTGGAGGAACGACGAACCGGCGCGCAGCGCATTGGCGATGAGCGTGATCGTGTCGGGGAGCTGCTTGTTGAACGCGTTCAGGCGACCGCCCTTGCGGCGGTTGAGCCAGAACCGCGGGAGCAGGAAGCCGACGAACGCGCCGATGAGCAGCGCGATCGGTGTCCCCAGAGCCTGGAAGAAGAAGCCGAGGATGAAGAACAGGACCGGGACGCCGACGATCGACCCGAGCCAGATGAACAGGAATTCGGACGGCTTCAGCCGCAAGTCGGCACGGGCCAGCTCGCGGGCGAGGTTCGCCCCGAAGTCGCGACCCTCGACGACCTTGTTCAGGTTCGCGAGTGCCTGGCTCTGCGCGATCAGGTCGCTGATCGGCCCTTGTCCGGTCGTGACCGCCTTCGCGCCCTCACCGCGGCCGGAGGCATAGCGCTCCAGCCGGTCGGAGATGCCCGAGTTGCCGGAGCTGGCGATGCCGAACGCGATCAGGATGACCGCCAGGGCAGCGACGCCGGCGACGGCGAGCGTCATAGGATCCACGATGTCCCTCCCTCCGCCTCAGTACGTGAAGCCGAAGAGGCCTGGGGGCAGGTTGATGCCCATGATCTCGAACTTCTCCACGAACTTCGGCCGGATGCCGGTCGCCTTGAGGCGACCCTGGATCTTGCCCTCGACGACACCCGTCTGCTCGAAGACGAACACGTCCTGCATGACGATGACGTCGCCTTCCATGCCCTGGACCTCGGTGATGTGCGTGATCTTCCGGGTCCCGTCCTTCAGGCGGCTCTGGTGGACGATGAGGTCAACGGCGGACGCGACCTGCTCGCGGATGGCCCGTAGCGGCAGGTCGACGCCGGCCATGAGGACCATCGTCTCGAGTCGGGCGAGCATGTCACGCGGGGAGTTGGCGTGGCCGGTCGACATCGAGCCGTCGTGGCCCGTGTTCATGGCCTGGAGCATGTCGAGCGCCTCGCCCGACCGGCACTCCCCGACGATGATCCGATCGGGTCGCATGCGCAGGGCGTTGCGCACGAGCTCCCGGATCGGGATCGCACCCTTGCCCTCGATGTTCGGTGGGCGAGACTCGAGGGTCACGACGTGCTCCTGGCGGAGCTGCAGCTCGGCGGCGTCCTCGATCGTGACGATCCGCTCGTCGTTCGGGATGAACGACGAGAGGACGTTGAGGGTCGTCGTCTTGCCGGAGCCGGTGCCGCCGGACACGAAGATGTTGAGCCGCGCCTCGACGCAGGCGCGCATGAAGTCGAACATGTCGGCAGTCGCCGTGCCGAACCGGATCAGATCGTCGACGGTGAAGGGGGACGCCGAGAACTTCCGGATCGTGATGACGGGTCCGACGAGCGAAAGCGGCGGGATGATGGCGTTGACGCGCGAGCCGTCGGTCAGCCGCGCATCGACCATCGGCGAGGACTCGTCCACGCGCCGACCGATCGGGGCGATGATCCGGTCGATGATGCGCATGACGTGGTCGTCGTTCTGGAAGACGACGTTGGTCAGCTCGAGCTTGCCCGATCGCTCGATGTAGACCTGGCGCGGGCCGTTGACCATCACCTCGGTGATGGACTCGTCGCGCAGGAGCGGCTCGAGCGGTCCCAGACCGATGATCTCGTCCGTGATCTGCTCGAGCATCCGGACGCGCTCGGCACGGGTCAGTGCGAGGCCTTCCTCGTCGATGACCTTGCCGAAGATCTCCTCGATCTGACGGCGCACCTCGACCTGGTTGGACAGGTCGAGCTTCGGATCCAGGTCCTGGATGACCCGGTTCTGGATCCGGAACTTCACGTCCCGGAACGATTCCCGGACGGGCGCCTGCGTCTGGAGACGCGGCATCGTGGGCATCGTTGGCGGTCCACCGGCTGGCGCCGGTACGTTCGAGACCGGCGGCCCACCCGCCGGCGCCTCGCCGGAACTACCCGGTCGAGCACTCTCGATCCGCTTCAACAGGGACATGACCTACACCCCTTCTCGCCCCGAGGGCCGGAATTGAGCGGCCTGATCCGTCACGACGATCAGCGCCATGCGAACAACGATTTCTTCTGTGCGGCCTTGCGGTTGTCTTCGGTGACGGGCGCGACTTGCACCCGCTCGCCGACGACGGACCGCGCGAGCCGAAGGATGTCCTGGGAGACCTGCGCCTCCCGGTTGCTGAGGAAGAACGGGACGCCCCGATTGAGGGCGTAGACCACGCTCCGCCCATCGCTCACGATGGTCTCGTCGACCTTGCGTCCGATCGAATGCTCGACGTCCGTCACGCGGATGCCGAGCGCCGAGTCCGCGCGGTTGAGGATCAGGCGGACCTTCCCGCCATCGTATCCGAGCTGGTCGGCGACCTCCAGGAAGAGGCGCATGTTCTTGATGCTCGTGATCTCGAGGCTCAGCATCGTGAGGATCGTATCTGCCGAGTCCAGGATCGCCAGCGTCGTGTCGTTGAAGAACGCCGTGCAGTCGACCACGACGAGCTCATGGGTCAACCGCAGCGCCTCGATCACGCGCTTGATCCCGGCCGGTGTGATCAGCTCGGCCATCTCCGGGCTGGGCGGGGCGAGCAGGACGCGGATCCCGGCGGAGTGATTGATGACGAACGTGTCGATCGACTCCACCTCGTGACCGGCCTGTTCGAGCTCCGGGACGAGGTCCGCGATCGACTTGTTCTTCGGGTTCAGGTTCAGCAGGACCCCGACGTCGCCGAACTGGAACGATCCGTCGACCAGGACGACCTTCTTGCCGAGCTCGGTGGCCGCGGCCACGGCGAGATTGACAGCCACCGTCGTCCGGCCCACGCCACCCTTCGGGCTGAACACAGCCACCACCTGACCCGGCTCGCCAGAGGGCGTCTGGCTGGTCGCAGTGCGTGGTCCGCCCGCCTCGACTGCGGCGACCGCCATGCGGGTCATCTTCTCGCGCTCGCGAGTGAACACCTGCCGGATCGACGCGGTCAACTCATCGCTGCTGAAGGGCTTGACGAGGAATTCGCGTGCGCCCGCGAGCATCGACCGGCGCAGGTAGTCCGACTCGCCCTGGACGGACATCATGATCACCGACGCCGTGGGGACCTCGCGCGCGAGCAACTCCGTTGTCGCGATCCCGTCCATGTCCGGCATGTTGATGTCCATGAGGACGACATCCGGGTTCAGTGAGGTCGCCAGCTTCAGGGCCTCGGTCCCGGACGCGGCCGCGCCGATGACGTCGATGTCTCCCTCGAAGCCGAGCAGCTTCGAGAGGTGGTCGCGCGTCTCCGGGATGTCGTCGACGATCAGGACACGGATCTGGTCGGCCATCTGAGGGTCTGGCTCTCGTCCTTACTGTTCGGTTGACGCCCGACGGGCGCGGGACCCGGCTGGTCCATCGCGCCCGTCGCGCTGGGTCATGGGTACCGGCGGACCGCCGGTGATGGTGTGACTAGCGCCGGGCCTGCGCCGGCAGGACCGTCTCGATGAGCTCCGGCGGCAGGACGCCGTAGCGGTCGACAAGTGACTTGAGGATGATTCCGGTGGTCGGGTCCGGCAGCGGCGGTGGATCGATGGGCAGGCCGGTCAACGGGTCGAGGAAGTCCTCGCCCGACCGGAGGATCAAGCTGATCTCGCCATCCATCTGGGCGAACTTGATGACCTCGGCCTGCTGGGCGTCGACCGACAGGGCGACGATCTCCTGCTGGCCCGTCAGGGCCGTTCCGCTCTCGCTCGGCGGGGGCTGGCCCTCCGCGCTCTGCGCCTGCTCGGGGGGCGGTGGGAGCAGGGTGCCGAGCACCTGCATGCCCTGGAGGAGCAGCTTGACGCTCGTGCCGTTGATGCCGGAGACGACGGTGAAGGTGTCGTCGACCGGGTTGGTCGTGATGACCGGGAACTTGTCGGCGCGGATACCGACGACCATGTCGACGTAGTCACCGGTCTTGATGACGGTGCCGACGCCCGTCACCTGGTCGACCTGGACCGTGATCGCGCGCTGGCCCGTTGGGACCCGGATGTCGAGGATCTGGCCCGGCTGCGCCCCGCC
>DASTIG010000086.1:0-7403 GCA_035717785.1 Candidatus Limnocylindrales bacterium | reverse complement strand
CACCAGTCGGCGCGTCGGCGAGTTGATCTCGCGCCTGACGAGTGACGCGACGCTCGTCCGCACGATGCTGACCCAGACCATCACGGGCCTGTTGACGTCGGTCATCGGGCTCGTGGGCTCGGTCATCATCCTGTTCACCCTCAGCCCGACGCTGCTGCTCGTCGTGCTCCTCCTGGCCCCGGCCCTCATCGCCGTGGCCATCGTCTTCGGTCGACCGCTCCAGCGGGTCAGCACGCAGGTCCAGGACACCATCGCGCGGAGCACGACGACGGCAGAGGAGGCGCTGTCGGGCATCCGCGTCGTCAAGAGCTACGTCCGCGAGGAATGGGAGCTGGACCGCTACGACACGGATCTGCGCAGCGTCGTCGCGACCGGCTCGCGCCTGGCGCTGTGGCGAGCGGCCTTCGGGATGCTGATGGGGTTCCTCGGCTTCGGGGCGATCGCCGGGCTGCTCTGGTACACCGGCCACCAGGTCATCGATGGGACGCTCGGGATCGGCACGCTGACCGGGTTCCTGCTGTACGGCGTGGCGATCGGCGCGAGCCTGGGGTCGCTCGCGAGCCTGTACGGGCAGTTCCGCGAGGGGACCGGGGCCATCGAGCGGGTGTTCGAGATCATCGACACGCGACCGACGATCCTCGATGCCCCCGACGCCCGGCCGCTGGGGCGGATCGCCGGCGAGATCGAGCTCGACGACGTGTCGTTCGCCTACCTGCCCGGCCGAGCTGTGCTGCGCGACATCTCGTTGATCGTGCCGGCGGGGGAGACCCTCGCGCTTGTCGGGCCGTCGGGCTCCGGGAAGACGACGCTGGTGGGCCTGATCCCGCGGCTGTGGGAGGTGTCATCTGGCACGATCCGGGTGGATGGGGTCGACATCCGCGACGTCACCGTGGCGAGCCTGCGCGCGCAGATCGGGCTCGTCGCGCAGGAGGCGACGCTGTTCGGCGGGACGGTGCGCGAGAACATCCTGTACGGCCGGTTGGATGCGACCGAGTCGGAGATGGTCGACGCGGCGATCGCGGCCAACGCACACGACTTCATCAGCGTGCTCCCCGACGGCTACGACACCGTCGTCGGCGACCGCGGCATGCGGTTGTCGGGCGGGCAGCGCCAGCGGGTGGCGATCGCCCGGGCGATCCTCAAGGACCCGCCGATCCTGCTGCTCGACGAAGCCACGAGCTCGCTCGACAACGAATCCGAGCGGCTGGTCCAGGACGCGCTCGATCGGCTGAAGGTGGGCCGCACGACGATCATCGTGGCCCATCGACTCTCGACCATCCGCGCGGCGGATCGGATCGCGGTTCTCGACGACGGCTGGCTGGTCGAGCTCGGGACCCAGGACGAACTGCTGGCGCGCGACGGGCTGTACGCGCGGCTGCACCGCACGCAGTTCGCGCGTCCCGAGGAACCGGTGCTCCTCGAGGTCTGAGATGCCGTTCGATCTCGATCGCTTCATCGCGGCTCAGGAAGGCGTGTACGCGGGGGCGCTGGGCGAGCTCCGCCAAGGCCGCAAGACCGGCCACTGGATCTGGTTCATCTTCCCGCAGCTGGTCGGCCTCGGGCGCAGCGAGATGTCGCGGCGGTACGGGATCGAGTCGCTCGCCGAGGCGCGCGCCTACCTCGAGCATCCGGTCCTGGGCGCCCGGCTGCGCGAATGCGCCAGCGCGGTCCTGGCGAAGCAGGGCGCGACTGCCGACCAGATCTTCGGATCGCTCGACGCGATGAAGGTCCGTTCGTCGATGACGCTGTTCCACCGCGCGGCGCCCGACGAGCCGCTGTTCGCCGAGGTGCTGGAGCGGTTCTATGCGGGCCACGCGGACGCGTCCACGGACGAACTGCTCCGCCAAGACCCTTGACCGCGGCCAGGGACCGCAGCACGATCTAGAACATCCGTGCGGTCAGTCGCTCCGCGGCAGCCATGCGAAGCACCCTCGGCTGGGATCCCAAGATGTATGGTAGCGTGTATGGCATGGAGAAGACCACGGTCTACCTGACCGAGACCCAGAAGCGCGCCCTAGAGCGAGCGGCGCGACTCGCCGGGCGCAGTGAAGCGGAGCTTATCCGGGAGGGCGTGGAACTTGTAACGGCCCGGCACCGATCGGCGGAACTCGTCTTGCCGTTGTTTACGAGTGACGACCCGGACCTGGCCGACCACGTCGACGACGCGCTCGTCGGCTTCGGGGAGTGATCGTCCTCGACACGAGCGGTCTGTTGGCCGCCATCGATGCCAGCCAGCGCCACCACGCGGCGGCCGCGGGCGTGCTTCGTGGGTCCACGGTGCCGCTCGTGTTATCGCCATTCGTGCTCGCCGAGCTCGACTACCTGATCAACACTCGGGTCTCGACGACCGCTGCGCGCTCCTTGCTCGACCAGGTGGCCGCTGGCGTCTACCGCCTGGAGCCGATGAGCTCCGATGACGTCTCGGCCGCGACCGAGGTCATCGATCGCTACAGGCATCTCGGATTGGGCCTGGCGGACGCCTCGCTCGTGGTGCTGGCTGACCGGTACGGTACGGCGGACCTGCTCACCCTCGATGAGCGCCATTTCCGCTCCGTGTCCGGGCCCGGGGGACGACCGTTTCGGATCCTGCCGGCCGACGCCTAAGGACGCGAGAGCCGGCGGCGCGGCTTCTCGAAGGCTTTCTCATCACTTCCGATAAGGTCAGTTATGTCTGTAGCCTGCTTGGACGACCCGCACCGGCCAATTCAAAGCCCACGCTGGAACGAGACCCGCTAGAACTTCGCTAGTCGGCCGGTGCCGGCATCCTCCGGTACCACTGGACGACCGCGTCCTCTTCCTTCGCGACGACAGTGCCCTTGACGCTGGCGACCTTCTGGACGAGACCGGCCTCCAACAGATCGTTCACTGGCGTCGTGGCCCATAAGGTGGCTCATCACCTCCTTACTGCAGCGGCTGCGAAACACCATTAGCTCCGCCCGGCTCGCCGCATCCGCTCAAGCTCGCGGCGAAGACGCTTGCTCGGCCGGCCCTCCCCACGGACCGCCTTAATGCCGGGCGCGATCTCTCGGATAACCGGCGGTGGGCTGTTGTCGACGTAGCATGTGGCGGCGGCCGGCGCCCCGACGCGCGTTTCGATCGGTCGCACGACCTCGACGATGCGCTCACGTTCGGCGATCAGCGCATGCACCACGTCGCCGGCACGGACCTTCGTCGACGGCTTGGCCGGGTTGCCGTTGACGCGGACGTGCCCGCCATCGCACAGCTGGGTCGCCATGGGCCGGGTCTTGACGAGGCGCACCGCGCACAACCAGCGGTCAATTCGCGTGTCGTCGGGCATCGCTTGCTCTCGCGCAGCCTCCGTGGTGTCGGGTCGATGATGGCGCCTCCGGCCGATATGGTCGACGCCGCGGGAATTGGCCCCTCCCCTACCTCGATTTCGTCAGCGGCGGCGCCCGCCGGGCCGTCATCATTCACCGATGGGAATGACACGCCCGAAAGACGTGGGGGATCACCGATGACGTCGCCTGACGACGGAACCGATCCAGGCTTCGCGCTGCCGGTTGCCATGACTGGCAGGGCAAGCCCCGCCAAGGCCGCAGTCGGCGACAAGCCGGTCTTTGCCTACATCGGCAGCTTGCCGCAGCCGCAACGCTCCATCGCCGAACGCATCGATGTCCTGGCGGCCAAGACGCTGCCGGACCTGCAGCGCTCCGTGAAATGGGGCATGGCGTGGTACGGCGTCGGCGACGGCTGGTGCTTCTCGTGCGGCGGCTTCGCCGGCCACGTCAAGCTCACATTCGGGCGCGGCACGGCACTCACGCCTGTCCCGCCAGTGACGCCCATCGGGATGGGCAAGGACTCGCGCGGCGTGGATCTCGAATCCGTGGACGACATCGACGAACGCCAACTCGCGTCGTGGATGAAACAGGCTGCGGCGATCCCCGGCTTCGGAAAACGATGAGTCCCGCGACGGACGGCAAGGTCGCCTTCGAGCGCTGATCCGCGGATCGATCGCCGTGGCATCCTGCTGATCACGTTGACCAGATACCTCGTCCTCCTGCGCGGCATCAACGTCGGCGGCCGGAACAAGGTCCCGATGGCGGCATTGCGCGAGCTCCTCGAGAGCCACGGCCACACGAAGGTGTCCACGTACATCGCCAGCGGCAACGTGATCCTGAGCTCTGACCGATCGGCGGCAACGATCGCACGGGAGCTCGAGGAGGCGCTCCCCAAGACGTTCAAGCTCGACAGTGAGCTCATCTCGGTCCTTGTCCTGACGCGCGCCCAGCTTCGGGCCGTCGTCCAGAAGCGGCCCAATGGCTTCGGCGACCAACCGAGCACGTACCACAGCGACGCGGTCTTCCTGATTGGGATCGACGCGCCGACGGCGATGAAGGTCTTCGACCCGCGGCCCGGCGTCGACGAGGTGTGGCCCGGAACCGGCGTGATCTATTCGCAGCGACTCAGCGCCCAACGGACCAAGAGCCGCCTCAGCAAGATCGTCGGCACGCCGGCCTACAAGTCAATGACGATCCGCAGCTGGGCGACGACGCTCGCCCTGCTCGAGCGCATGGAGGCGCCCGAGACCGACGGCTGACCGCCGGTCACGCCCAGGCCCAGATCCGCAGGTCGAGCTCGTCGACGAGGTCGCGTGGAGCTGTTACGGCAGCGTCACATACCCCGCGAGAAACGTTCGCGCCGAGGTGGTGTCGAGCCGGTAGTCGACGTTCGTCGATCGGCACGCCGCGTCCCCCGTGATCGTCGTCGCGGCGATGATGTCCGTCGTCCCGAGGAAGTTCGGCCCACCCGAGTCGCCGTAGCATGTGCCGCCGTCTCCGTGCGCAGGGTTCATGGAGATCCGAAGCCACGCGGAGTTGATCGTGTTCAGCGTTCCCGTGGCGACCATCCGCACGTCGTCATACAGGAACCCGCCGCGGGAGAAGGCGTACGCGCCATATCCCACCGATGTGAACTGCTGGTCGCTGGGCAGGTTCGACAAGGAGTCGGCCGCTGGCAGTCGCGCGGGCGCGATGCCCTTGATCGCCTTGTCGAAGACGACGACCGCGACGTCATGGGGGTCACTCTGCTTCTGCGTGTAGGCGGGGTCGGCGTAGAACGTGCCGGCGTAAACCTGGTCCCCATCCACGTACGCCTTGTCGAACGTGACACGAACGCGCTCGACGGCGGCGTCGCCGCAATGGGCTGCCGTTAGAAATACAGTCGGTGAGATCAGCGTCCCGGAGCAGTAGATCCAAGTTCCATCCGAGTAGGCCACGGGCGCGACGAGGCCCCCGACGTTCGGGTGGGCGTCGCCGTCGGGCGATCCATAGGTGATCGCGGAGGCGGGGATAACCATCGCGAGCCAGGCGAGGAGCAGCGTGACGGCAAGGGCTGGTCGGCGCATCAAAGTTCTCCTCCTGAGTGCCGGCGGGGCATCGAGTATAGCGGCGGGCAACCACGGCAGGCCTGGAGCCGCACCCGCTCCGCGCGGTCAGCCGGCCTTACTCCCCTGCGTTGCCGAAGGTCGCGCGGCCGGCCGGTCGATAGGTCTGGAGCATCACGCCGGACGGGACCGAGCGTGACTCGACCAGCTCGAGGTTGTGCGACTGGCCATGCTCAGGGAAGAGTCGGAGCCCGTCGCCGACGATGACCGGGTAGATCCGCAAGTTGAGTTCATCGACGAGGTCGCGCTCGAGCAACCAGCGGAGCAGCTCGCCGCTCCCGTGGACCTGGAGCTCGCGCCCGGGCGTCGCCTTGAGCTCACGGACCGCCGCCTCGACGTCGCCATCGATCACGTGGGTGTTCTGCCACTCGGGATCCTTGAGCGTGGTCGAGGGCACGTACTTGGGCAGGACGTTGATGCCGTGGGAGACCGGATCGCCGCGGTCGTGATGCGGCCAATACGGCTCCCAGATCTCCCACGTCTTGCGCCCGAGGAGGAACGCGTCCGCACGCTCGAACCACGAGGTCAGGAACTGCCACCCTTCCTCGTCGGCGTACGCCGCTGTCCATCCGCCGCGCTCGAACCCGCCGCTCCGGTCCTCGTCGGGGCCCCCCGGACCCTGGTACACGCCGTCCACGGTCAGCATCATCGATGCGGTCAGCTTCATTTGGTCAGCCCTCCTTCGGATCGGGGTTGATGATGGCGGCAGCTCGATCGGCGTTTGGATCAGTCGACGGATCCGGATCGGCGGGGACTGCGCCTGTCTGAGGCGCGATGCGTCTGACTTCCTCCATCGTGAACTCGCCCCGGTGGCTCCGGATCCAGGCGCGCGCGCCCCGATAGCGGATCGCCTCGTAGGCGATCAGCGCCACGCAGACGGCCGCTGCCAAGGCCAGCGCAGCGAGCGCCGGCACCATGGTGGCAACGGGGATCAGGGCGAGCAGCACGACCGTGGCGGTCGGCCGACCGTGGCCCCAGCCGCCGCCGGTTCGCAGCCGGTGGGCCACGTGCGCGGCCATGTACAGCGCGAGGCCTCCGCACAGGCCGATGGCCGGGATGATCCCCAGCGGCTCGTCGACATGGGCCAGGGTCTCCTTCATGCCGAGAGCGAAGAGGACGATGCCGAAGACCATCGGCATGTGGAGGTACGTGTACAGGTCGCGCGCGAGGTTCGCGCGCTCGGCACCCTGCGCGTCGGTGATCCTGGCCTGCGACGTGAAGATGACCCAGTCGAAGTACGACCACCACAGGGCCGCAGCGACGACCATCCCCAGCAAGGCGGCCGCGATCCTGGCCGCATCGAGCGGCAGCCCAGCGGCGCCGACGCCGATCGCGACGATCGACTCTCCCAGGGCGATGATGATGATGAGCCCGTGGCGCTCGACGAAATGCGCCGGCGACAGGCGCCACCCCCGCCCGCGGCCGACCAGTGCGCTGAGGTAGTCGACCGTCAAGGCGGCGACCCACAGCCCGATCTCCACGGTCCCATCGAAGAAGGCGGCGATGACCAACAACGACGGTCCGATCACAGCGCCGGGCGCAAACCGCAGGACGGCGGCGAACAGCTCGGGATCGTCGCGACCGGCGATCGCGTAGAGGACGAGGTGCAGAGCGCGGACGATGAAATACGCGACGGCGAAGACCAGGGCCTCGGCTCCGAACGCCGCTGGCGTCGCAAGAGCCACGATCAGCATCGCGGCCGTCGTGGCGAACACCACCAAGCGAACGCCGCCCTCTTCGGGGTCGAGCGTGTTCGTCAGCCAGGCATAGGCGGCCCACGCCCACCACAGAACGGCAAGCAGGAGCCCGCCCCGCAGGAGCCCTTCCCCGCTCTCGTTCGCGGCGAGGAACCCGGTCACCTGCGTGATGGCGAAGACGAAGACGAGGTCGAAGAACAGCTCCAGCGGCGTCACCCGCTGCTCGCCCTCGACCGGACGAACGTGCATCGCGGTCAGATTAGTCCAGGGTCGAACCGCGCCGAATCACGCCCCGCCCGGCT
>DASTIG010000085.1:0-2328 GCA_035717785.1 Candidatus Limnocylindrales bacterium | reverse complement strand
GGCTGAGCCGGGGCTGGCGCGGGCCGTCGACGTTGCCGCGCGACTCGCGGACTCGCATGGCGACGACGCGGGTGGCCTCGCGACACTCGAACGTGCGCTGGCGAAGCATGCGGACGCTCGGCCCATCGAACGCGCGCAGGCCCTCGCCTACCGCGCCGACCTCGCCGTTCGGCTCGATCGCCGGCCGCTCGCCCGGGCCTCCCTGGATGAGATCGGGACGCTCGACCTCGATGATCGCGAGCGTGCCAGCCTCGAAGCCGACATCGACCACGTCGAGGCACTGCTTCGATGACCGACATCGAGGTCACGAGCCGAACGGGAACGGACGGCTGGACGTGTCGGGTGCTCGTCACGGACGACGACGGGTCGACGAGCGAACACGACGTGGCAGTCGCACGGGAGGACCTCGCTCGGCTGGCACCGGGCGCGGACGACCCCATCGACCTCGTCAGGCGCTCATTCGAGTTCCTGCTCGCGCGCGAGCCGAAGGAGTCGATCTTGCGCTCGTTCGACCTGCCGGTGATCGGGCGCTACTTCCCTGAGTTCGTGCGCGTGATTCGTCGCTGACCCGACGAGGGACGCAACACCTGTTGCGCTGACGCGTCACACTGCCAACCGGGGAGTCGATGGCGCCCTGAGGAGGCGCCGGAGGGGAACCGAAATGGCCGAGTCCGTCGCAAGCCTCGGAGTCAACGAGGCCCCCGCCGCCGAGGGCGCCCGACCAACGGCCGACCTCCCGATCGGCGCGCTCATCCGCATCTCGGCGTTCTGGCTCGGCCTGACGTCGATCGATGCCGTCGTCAACGCCACGATCCAGGCACGGCTCCAGTTCGGCGAGATCGTCACGCCCGGCACCGAAGGCGCGGCGCTCGCATTCATCGCGGTCGTGACATTCGTGTTCTCGGTCGCGGTCCAACCGACGGTCGGCTCGATCAGCGACTACACGACGTCCCGCTGGGGGCGGCGCAAGCCGTACATCGTGATCGGGGCGCTGCTGGATGTCGTCTTCCTCATCGGGATCGCGACCGCCAACTCGCTCCTGGCCATCACTGCGTTCGTGACGCTCCTCCAGTTCAGCACGAACACCGCGCGCGGCGCGTTCCAGGGCTACGTTCCCGACCTCGTTCCGGACCGCCAGGTCGGCCTCGCGAGCGCGATGGTCGGCCTCATGCAGGTGTTCGGCAACGTCCTCGGGTTCGGGCTGGCGGCCATCGCGCTGAGCGAGGGCAACGTCGGCCTGGCCGTCGGCGCGATCGCGGTCGTCGAACTGGTGACAATGCTCAGCGTCGTCCTGCGTGTCCCGAAGGGACCCCCGGCCAAGCCTCGCGAAGGAAAGTCGTGGTTCCAGGTCGCGGCCGAGACGTGGGGGACGGACATCCTCAAGGAACGGAGCTACGTCTGGCTGCTCATCTCGCGGCTGTTCATCCTGATGGGCGGAGCGAGCCTCGTGAACTTCGTGCTCTTCTACCTGCCGCGCAGCCTCGGCATCCCCCAGGCGGACGTCGATGGCGCCATCCTCCAACTGCTTGCGGCCGCGACGCTGGCCGCGCTCGTCTCGATCATCCCGGCGTCGCGCCTGTCGGATCGCATCGGGCGCAAGCCGGTCATCTGGGGCTGTACGGCGTTCGGAATGATCGGCCTCGTCATGGTCGCCCTCGCGCCGAACCTCACGGTGGCAACGATCGGTGCCGCGCTTCTCGGGTCATCGCAGGGGACGTTCCTGTCGGTCGACTGGGCGCTGATGACCGACATCATCCCGAAGGCCGCCTCGGGGCGGTACCTGGGCCTGTCCAATGTCGTCACCGCCTCGTCCACCACGATCGCCGTGGCGATCGGCGGCCTGACGATGGACGCGGTCGGCAAGGCGGTGGGGGTGGGCGCCGGTCCGCGGACGGTGATGCTCCTCGGGATCGTCTACTTCACGCTCGGGGCGTTCGCGCTTCGTCCAGTCGTCGAACCGCCGCGCGGCCGGCACGGCGAAGCGGGCGTCATGCCCCCAGCCCCAGGAACTCCCTGACGCGCCGGTCAACATACCGCCGGGACGTCCATGACCCGACGTTCCACGTCGACGGATGCAGCCAGCGGAACGGCGCCTCCTGGCGGTAGAGCCACGGCACGAGCGCCCACAGGAACACGAGGTAGTCGAGCCGGACCGGGCGCGCACCGAACCCGAACAGCGCCTGGAACTGGTTGATCGTCGCGGGCAACGTCACGAGGCTGAGCAACACCGACAACCCGAGCCAGCCGAGGCCCCACAGGCGCGCGCGCGGCGCGAGAATGAACCAGAACACGGCCGGCACCCATTTCATCCAGGTCGCGAGCGCCCAC
>DASTIG010000084.1:0-13364 GCA_035717785.1 Candidatus Limnocylindrales bacterium | reverse complement strand
GAGCTCGCCGCAGCGCCAGCAGCGCCGCTCCGGGCCTTCGACCTGCTCGCGGGCCAGGGTGCCGTCGTTGGGGCACCAGTCGACCGCCGACTTGGCACGGTACGCCAGACCCTTCTCCAGGAAGCGCAGGAACAGCCACTGGTTCCACATGTAGTAGCTCGGGTCGGCGGTGACGACCTCGTGCTTCCAGCTGAAGGTCGCACCCATCGTGCGGACCTGGCGGCGCATGTTCTCGATGTTGGCCATCGTCCAGGTGAACGGGTGGCCGCCGCTCTTGATCGCGGCGTTCTCGGCGGGCAGCCCGAACGCATCGAAGCCGATCGGGAAGAACACGTTGAAGCCGTGCATCCGCCGGAACCGTGCCAGCGCGTCGCTGGGGGTGACGATGTACCAGTGACCGATGTGCAGGTCGCCCGAGGGATACGGGTACATCGTCAACATGTAGTACTTGGGCCGGCTCGCGTCGCGCAGATCCGTCTCGTACTGGCCGAGCTCCGTCCAGCGCGCCTGCCAGCGCGGCTCGATGGCGCTGGGGTCGTAGCGCTCGACCCTGGTTCGGCTGTCGGCGGTCTCGGTCACGATGTGCGGGTCTCTCATGCTCGCTGGATACGGTTCACCCCCCGCCGTCGGCGAGGGGTGATGGTCGGCGGTTCGTCGGCTGGTGGAGCTACGGGGACTCGAACCCCGGACCCCCTGCATGCCATGCAGGTGCTCTTCCAGCTGAGCTATAGCCCCACGGAGCGCGGATTGTAGCAGAGGACCCCGTTCAGTCAGGGTGGTGCGGAGCCAAATCGTCGGCCCAGCCAGCGAACCAGGCGGGCGGCTGGTGCGGGGTGGCATCATCCGAGCGTGACGGCCTTCGACCTGCTCATCCGCGGCGGCACCGTCGTCGACGGCACCGGCGCCCCGGGTCGACCCGCCGACGTCGGCGTGCTCGGTGATCGGATCCTCGCCGTCGGCGACCTGACCGGCGTCGACGGCAACAGCGCGATGACGGTGATCGATGCGATCAGGCGGGTTGTGACGCCCGGGTTCATCGACCCGCACGGCCATTCCGATGGGTCGTTGTTCCTCGACGGCGCGCTGACGAGCCATCTCCGCCAGGGGTTCACGACCCAGCTGTCGGGCAACTGTGGCGAGTCGCTCGCACCGATCACCGACGCCGGCCGCGAGGTCGTCGAGCTCTCGCTCCGACCGAACGAGCTCGTTGCGCGGTGGCGCACGTTCAGCGAGTACCTCGACGCGGTCGGCGAGGAACGGCTCGGCCCGAACGTCGCGTTCCTCGTCGGTCATGGCACGGTCCGGGCGGCGGTCATGGGAGCGGAGGGACGCCAGGCCACCGACCTCGAGCGCCACGCGATGGTCCGCGAGGTGGACGCCGCGATGGATTCCGGGGCGGTCGGCTTGTCATCCGGGCTGATCTACGCGCCGGGCATGCATGCGGACGCCGAGGAGCTGCGCGCCGTCGCCACCGCGGCCGCACGCCGCGGGGGCCTCTATGCCAGCCACATGCGCAACGAGGCCGACGGCTTGTTCGAGGCGCTCGATGAGGCGGTATCCACGATCCGTGCCGCGGCCGACGCAGGGGTCGACCGTCCGCGACTCCAGGTCTCGCACCTCAAGTGTGCGTCGCGCGCGGCCCACGGCCGCGCCGCGGAAGCGGTCGGAGTGCTGGAGGCCGCACGGTCAGATGGCCTTGCCGTCGGTGCAGACCAGTATCCGTATACCGCGGCCGCGACCACCCTGACGACCGTCCTGCCGCCCGCGCTGCTCGGCCTCGGGATGGAGGCGTGTGTCGCCGCGCTGAGCGACCCCGACGTCCGGGGCCGGGTCAAGTCCGAGATCGACCGCGGCATATCCGGTTGGGAGAACATCGGTCGGGACCCGGGCTGGAAAGGGATCCGGATCTCGTATTCCGCGAGCCACCCCGACTGGTCGGGCCGCTCACTCGCCGACCTCGCGGACGAGTTCAGCGCGGATCCGGCGGATCTCGCGTTCGACGCTCTCGTCGACGACCGCCTCGACGTCTCGATCGTCATCGACTGCATGACGCCGGCAGATGTCGAGACCATCCTCGGCGTTCCCTGGATCGCCGTGTGCACCGACGCGTCGAGCCGGCGGCCGGGCCACCCGGTCCTCGATGTTGGACGGCCCCATCCGCGGACATACGGCACAACTGGCCGCGTCCTCGGCACATATGTCCGCGAGCGGGGGACGCTCCCACTCGAGACGGCGGTCGAGAAGCTCACGTCGGTGCCGGCCGCCCAGATCGGCCTGCGCGATCGCGGCGTGCTTCGCGAAGGAGCCTACGCCGACCTCGTTGTGTTCGATCCGACAGCGATCGCCGACGTCGCCACCTACGAGGATCCGGCGCGCCACCCTGTCGGGATCGAGCATGTGGTCGTGAACGGTCGTCTCGTCATCACGGACGGAGCAGAAACCGACGAGCGGCCGGGTCGACTCTTGCGGCGGGGCTCGTGACCCGACCCGGCCGAGGCGGTGCCCTGGAGGCGCCGGCCATCGCGGACCTGCCCGGTGGCCCGCTTCCCTACACGCTTCGCCACTCGCCGCGGGCGCGCAGCGTTCGGGTCGTGATCCACCCGGATCGCGGGGTCGTCGTTACGCTTCCGGCGACGCGGTCGGCGACGCGCGACGGCGAGCGCCATGCGACCGCGTTCCTCGCCGAGCGGGAGGCGTGGCTCCGGCGTCACCTCGATCGGCAGGCGCAGGTCGACGCGACACTCGCGTCGCGGGGTGGAGCGAAGGACGGAGGCGTGGTCCCGTTCCGCGGTCGGCTGCACCGGGTCCGCGTCGTTCCCGCGGTGTCCGGGATCGGCCGGTCGGACGTCATCGGGTTCGACGACGAGCTCGTTATCCACCGCGTCGCCGCGGACCGGCGAACGGACGCCAGGATCCTCGAGGCCTGGCTGCGGCACCAGGCGCGCGGCGAGATCGAGGCGTCGGTCGCCGTTCACGCGGCTGCGCTCGACGTCCGGCCGGCCAGCATCACCTTGCGCGACCCGCGGACCCGCTGGGGGAGTGCCTCGCGATCGGGCCGGTTGTCGTTCTCGTGGCGCCTCGTCCTGGCGCCCGCCGAGGCCCTCGAGACGGTCGTCTGCCACGAGCTGGCCCATCTCCGTGTCTTCGGGCACGGTCCGCGGTTCTGGTCCGTGGTCGCGTCGCGCCGCCCCGATCATCAGATCTGGCGTCGCTGGCTCCACGATCACTCGACGGAGCTTCACCGAGCCCTGGCGACCGACTAGTTCGGGAGTCCCAGCGCGGGATCGCCGATGATCGTCACCGCCGAGCCGGTCCAGCGCAGCGGGTCCACCTCGAGCTCGTCGTGCGCTCCCTCGGCGATGGCCTCCCATAGATCGAACGCAAGGCCGTCGTCGACGTCGTCGGGCAGAACCAGCAGCGTGTTGCGGACCGGCGTGAGTAGCAGGCGCGGTTCGGAGCCGAGGATCGGCCGGAGCAGCTCCGGCGCCAGGATGAGGGACGACCCCCAGCCCTGGCCCTGGACCGCCATGACTTCGATGCCATCGAGCGGGACCCGGTCGACCACCGGTGGCTCTACCTTGACCAGGGCGCCGAGGTTCTCCAACGCGGTGCCGAGCAGAGTCGCATGGTCGATGTGCCAGCCGTCCAGCAGCCTCTGGCTGACGTGGGAGAACGCCGGACCGAAGTCGATCCCGAAGCCCGTCCAGACGCCAGGCGGCACACGGATGTGGAGCGGCGCAGCCTCGGGTGGGTAGGGATGGTGACGCCGCTTCAGCACCGGCAGGATCTTCGGCGCGACGCTCGCCCACGGACCTGTCGGGTCGAAACCGCGGAACGCCGCCAGGATCTGCTCCGCCAGGGCGGGCTCCATGGTCCCGCCAAGCGGATGGATCTCTATCCCGTTAGCCGTGCGATCGCTGCGTCCCGATTTCCGGTGCGCCCGCCGCTCGGCCTTGGCCGCCTTCCGGCATTTGCTTCCCTTCATGGCCGGCATCTTGACGAGAGACGCTCTCCCGCCGCGTATCCGCAACTTCACCCGCACGCATCTCAACGCGCCAGAAGAACGGCACCGAGCGCGAGCGCAGCGGGGAGTGCCTGGACGACCAGGATGCGGCGCGAGACCGTCAGGCCGCCGTACAGGCCGGCCACGATCACGCAGCCGAGGAAGAACACCTTGAAGTACAGGGCGCTGGGCCCGGGGAGGATCAGGCTGAGGCCGAGCCTGGCTGCCAGAAAACCGTTTTACAGGCCCTGGTTTGCCGCGAGCGTCGCCATCGTTTCGGCCTGATCCTGCGTCATGCCGAACGCCCGGAGCCCGCGCGGCGTCCGCCACAGGAACATCTCGAGGACGAGGATGTACGCGTGGATCACGGCGACGAGCGCGACGAGTCCCGCGGCGACGATCGACACCGGGCCCTCCGATCCGTGACCGCGGATCGTGACATCGGGTGGTGGAGATGAGGGGACTCGAACCCCTGACCCCCGCGATGCGAACGCGGTGCTCTTCCAGCTGAGCTACATCCCCACGGGCGTCGGAGTGTAGCACGCGACCCCTCGCCGACCGCCCTCCGGCGCCCGTCCCGGGGCGCGGGACGCGGGTCCGGATGTTGCAACCCGACCCTAGGCTCCGCCGATGCCCGTTGGCCTCCTGACCGGTCTCGGCGCTGCCATCTGCTGGGGCACGCTCGACCTATTTTCGGCCCTCGCGAGTCGACGTGTGGGCAGCCTCCGGGTCACGACCGGCATGCAGCTCGTCGGCGCTGCGTTCATCTGGCTCGCTGCCCTCGCGACCGGTACGACGCTGCCGGCTGACCCCTTCGTCCTCGTCGGCGGCGCCCTCGTCGGGCTGGCCGGCGCCGGCGCCTATCTGTCCTACTTCACCGGCCTGCGCATCGGGCCGATCGCGGTGGTCAGCGGCATGGTCGCCGCGTACGGCGGGCTCACGGTCGTGCTTGCCGTCGTGATCCGCGGCGAGACGCTGACGCCGTTGCAGGCCCTGGGCGCCGCGGTCGCGACAGTCGGCGTCGTTCTCACCGGGATCTCCTTCGATCAGGGGCTGCGCGGCACGCGGTTCGCGAGCCCGGGCGTCGTCTTCGCAGTGGTCGCATTGATCCTCTTCGCGACGATGTCGATCGGCAGCGACATCGTCATCGACCGGGCGCCGTGGCTCGAGGTGCTCCTGGTGGCGCGGACGGCGAATGCGATCGTCTCGGTCGTCGTGCTCGTTGTCGCAACGACGGCGTTGCGCGCGATCTCCGCTCCGATGATCGAAGGCGTCGAGGGCGACGAAGGGGGCGGCCGAATGGACCGACGCGTGCTTGGCGCTATCGTGCTCTCGGGCGTGCTCGACGTCCTGGGCTTGATGTCGTTCGCGTACGGCCTCGAGCATGCCGAGACGTGGCTGGTCGGCCTGGCGTCGTCGTTCGGGCCGGCCGTCACGATCGTCGTGGCCGTCGCTCTGCTCGGTGAACGGCTCCGACCCATCCAGTGGGTCGGCTTGGGCGGGATCCTCTGCGGCATGATCGCGATCGGATTGCCCTAGGCGTCGTCCTCGCTCTTCTCGGGCGGGCCGTGGTGGGCCGTGCCAGGGAATGCCCGCATCAGGATCCGCAACAGGCGGTGTAGCTCCTCGCGGTCCTTGGCGCTCAGCACCGATGCGAACTTCACTTCGCGCGCGGCCTGCGTCCCTACGGTCCGGTCCCAGATGTCGTGACCAGCCTCTGTCGGCTCCACGAGCGTCCCTCGGCGGTCGTTCGGATCGGGCAGGCGCCGAAGGAGCCCGGCGGCCTCCATCCTGTCGAGCCGGTTGGTCATCGCGCCGCTGGAGAGGCCCATGTGCTCGGCCAGCTGCCCGGCCGAGTGCCGGTAGGGCGGCCCGACCTTTCGCAGCTTCCCGAGCACATGGAAGGACCGGCGGTCGAGGCCTGACGCGACAAGCGTCTCGTCGAGCGATCGATCGAATGCCTTCGCCAACTTCTGGATCCGCTCGACGATCCCTTCGGTGACGGGATCGAGGTTCGGGATCTCCCGCGCCCACACCTCGAGCATGGTGTCGAGGTCGTCGAGCTCCTCCGTTTTCGTTGTCATGGACAGATACTCCGTTCACAGTCGTTCGATGTCAAGAGAATTAACATCAAACCTCTTGACATAGAGGTATCAGCGTCGGTAGCCTTTCGGCATGGTAGTTCGATCTGAAGAGATTTCATATCGAGAGGATCGATATCGAAGGAACGGAGGAGACCGTGACTGACCGCCGATACGCCGCGACCCCCTGGGAAGTCGAGGCCGAGCGACGCCGCGAGGTCATCGAAGCAGACGCGCAACATCCGTCGACGCGCTCCGATCCGGCACGGGGTCTGAGGGTCGTGGCGCGAGGACGCCGACTCCTGCAGTCGATCCAGGGCGGATCACTCGACGAGACACCACCTCAGGCCGGCAAGCTGAACCAGAAGCGCGTCTGACCGTCGCGCGACTCGGCCCCGACCCGACCGCCGCCCTGCTCCACGAGCTGCTTCACGATCGCGAGGCCGATCCCGGCGCCACCGCGCCCGCGATCGCGCGACTTCTCGACCCGATAGAACCGCTCGAACACGCGATCGAGATCCTCGGCCGGGATGCCGTCGCCCGTGTTCGAGATCGACACGAGCACGTCGTCTGGTCGCCGCTCGGCGCGCACACGGACGACGCCTCCGGCGGGCGTGTAGCGGACCGCGTTCGACAGCAGATTCGCCAGGACCTGCGCCAGTCGATCGGGGTCCGCGCGAGCCGGCAGCGATGACGGGACGCTGACGTCGAGGCGCAGGTCGGCACGCTCCAGCGCCGGGGCGGCAAGGTCCAGCGCCGACTTGATCGCCGCGGCCAGGTCGAGCTCGACCGACGCGGGCAGGCCGGTCCCGGCATCGCCTTCCGCGAGCGCGTCGAGCGAGCGCGACAGCCGGACCAGTCGATCGGCCTCCTCGTGGAGCGACTCGTAGGTCGCCCGGTCCGCGGTGATGACACCGTCGCGCAGGGCCTCGAGGTAGCCCTGCAGGTTCGTCAGCGGGGTGCGTAGTTCGTGCGCCGCGTTCGCGATGAAGTCGCGGCGCATCGCCTCCTGACGTTCCAGCGAGGTGGCCATCTGATTGAACGAATCGGCGAGGCTCGCAAGCTCCTCGGGTCCCTCGCGCGGGACACGAGCCGCGTAGTCGCCATCGGCGATCCGCCGCGCCGCCTCGCCGATCTCGGCGAGGGGTCGCGCGAGCATCCTGGCCAGGACGATCGCGAGCACGACGCTCGCGAGGACCGCGACGATCGATGCCGCGACCACCACGGTCGTGACCGAATCGGCGTACATGTCGCGGGCATGCTCGGCTGAGTCTCCGAGCTCGGTCATCAGCGCCGTGAAGACCTCGGCGCCCACCACCGCGACGCCGATCACGAGGATCAACAGACCCACGGCCGCGCTGGCGATGGCCGCAAGCGCGATCCGCGCCGCGATGCCGCGGCCGATCACGTCCGGGCCGCCCGGTAGCCCACACCGCGGACAGTCTGCACGTAGCGCGGTGCCTCCGGATCGTCGTCGAGCTTGTCGCGCAGCCTGCGGATGTGGACATCGATAGTTCGATCGAGGATCTCGGCCGCCTCGTGGCCGTACACCGCGTCAAGCAGTTGGTCGCGCGATAGGACGCGGCCATCGGCAGCGAGGATGGCCTCAAGGAGCCTGAACTCGACGGGCGTCAGGTCGACGACCTGGTCGCCTCGGCGGACCTCGTGGCGATCCGGATCGATCGTGAGGTCGCCGTGCCGGAGGACCGGCGCAGATCGGCCGGTCGCCGCGACGGTCGCACTCCGGCGCAGGATCGACTTCACGCGCAGGACCAGCTCGGCAGGGGAGAAGGGCTTGGGCAGGTAGTCGTCGGCGCCGTCCTCGAGGCCGGCGATGCGGTCGATCGTCGAGCTGCGAGCCGACAGGACCAGGATCGGCGTCCGGCCCGCCTCCTCGTCGCGGCGGACGGCCCGGATGACGGCCCGGCCGTCCAGTTCGGGGAGCATCAGGTCGAGCACGACGAGCGCCGGTGCGTGCGTCTCGATCGCGTCGAGCGCAGCCGGCCCGTCGGACGCCGTCACGACGCTGAACCCATCACGCTCCAGGTACGTGCGCACCAGCCGCACGATCTTCGCGTCGTCATCGACGACGAGGATCGGCGCGGTCGGGATGGCCGGGTCGGAGGTCGGGGTCGGCATCGTGAGCATCGTAGGCCGATGCTAGTCAGCCGCCGTGTCGATCAGGTGACGGGGCGCCGGATCATCAAACCAGCCTCTTGTCTCACTAGAACATATGTTCTACTCTAGGCGTCCGATGTCGACCGGTCGTGGTGATGTGGACGCCGCTGTCGCGGGCCTCCGGGCTCGCTGGGGTGCCGCAGCTCCGGGGGTCGTCGGCGCGCTGGCCTTGGCGCCTGCGCCGGCACCGGTGGACGATGTCGCCCCGGTGTACGACTCCCGGCCCGATGACCGCGTCATCCACACCGGCTTCGCCGCGCTCGATGCGATCCTCGGCCCCGGCGGTCTCCCGAGATCGGCCAGCGTCGCGATCCGCGGCACCGGCTCCAGCGGACGGACGACCCTCAGCCTGCGCATCGCAGCGGAGGCCCAGGCGCAAGGCTCGGTCGTGGCCTGGCTCGACCTGTCGCGCAGCTTCGACCCCGTCGAGGCGGTCGCGCGCGGGGTCCGCCTCGAGTGGCTCGTTGTCATCACGCCGGCCAGCCTCGACGAGGGCCTGTCGATCGCCGGAAGCCTCCTCGCCGGCCGGTCGGTCGACCTGCTGGTCCTCGACCTGCCCGGTGGCCGGCTGGCCAGGACCGACAAGCCATCGAAGATCGCCGACCGACTCCATCGACTCGCGGCGCTCGCCCGGCGCGCGGAGACCCTGCTGCTGATCCTCGACGCGCCCGGGCTGGCAGGCGGCCTCGCGACCGCGGTCGACCAGTCGACCGGGATCCGGCTCGAGCTGGCTCGCCGGTCGTGGGTCCGGCTCGGCCGCGACGTCGTCGGGCAGCGCACCGAGGCGCTCGTCGCACACAACCGCCACGGTCCGCCGGGGCGTCGGGCGACCCTCCGGATCCTCTACGCCGAGGGCGGCGAGCGGGACGCGTGTCTCGCCCGGGACGCCCTGCTGATCGATCAAGCCCCCGTTCACGAGGCCCCCGATCGCGAGATCCACCATGCGACGCCTCCACCTGTTCCTGCCGCACCTGCCGCTCCACTTGGCCAAGGCCCGCCACTCCGAGCCCTTCCCGACCGGTCCGCTCGTGCTGGGCGGTCGACCGTGGGATCCGGGGCCGGTCATCGACGCCGATCAGACCGCCCGGGCGCTCGGCGTCCGGCGGGGGATGCCGCTCGGGAGCGCACATCGACTCGTCCCTGAGGCGACCTTCATCGACCCCGATCCCGATGCGGACCGGGGAACTGCGGAGGCCGTGTTCGAGGCACTCTCGGCGTTCAGCCCGAGCCTGGCCGGGACGAGCGATCCACTCGACGTCGGGTTCGGGCTGTTCGAGGTGGGCATCGACGGCCTAGGGCCGTTGTGGGGCGCCGAGCCCGTGCTCATCGAACGGCTGGCCGGAGCGGTGTCGCGGGCGCTCCCAGGCGATGCCAGGCTACGGACCGGGATCGCCGGCACGCACTTCGCGGCGACGATCGCTGCGATGGCCGCCCGCCCGGAGGCGCCGATCGCCGTGCCGCCCGGGGACGAGGGCGCATTCCTCGCCGATCGGCCGTCCGGCCTCCTCACGACCGACCCGGACGTCCGCGCCCGGCTGACCCGCTTCGGGCTGCGCCGGATCGGCGCCGTGGCCGAGCTCCCCAGATCGGCCCTGATCGCCCGGTTCGGCGAGGAGGGCGCTCGGTTGCATGCGCGCGCCAGTGGCCAGGAGACCGACCCGTTCCGAGCGCGCCGGGCGACGGAGCGCCTGGGTCTCGCCCTGCCGATCGAGCCGCCGGTCGAGGACCTCGAGCCGCTCCGGTTCGTGCTCCATCGACTGGTCGCGGCAATCGCCGGGCAGCTCACGGGACGGGGTCTCGCGGCGGACCGGGCGATGCTGACCCTCGAGCTCGATCTCGCGTTCGCCCCGACCGGGACCTCGCCGCGGATCGAGGTCGAGCAGCGCTTCCCGGAACCCACCGCGGATGCCGAGGCCGTCGAGCGTCTGCTGTTCGCGCGCCTCGAGCGGGAGCCGCCGCCGGCCGCCGTCCAGCGCCTCGACCTGGAGTTGCGCGGCACGACCCCGGCCGCCGGCCAGCAACTGCCGTTGTTCGTGCCACAGGCCGCGCGGACGGCACGACTCGGCTGGCAGCTCGCCCGGCTGGCGCTGACCTACGGGGAGGATCGCATCCGGCGGGTCGCCATCACCGACCCCGAGGCGCCACTGGCCGAGGAGCGCTGGACGTGGCAGGCCGTCGGGCTCGGCGGCGACGGCCGGGACGGGTCGCCGGCGTGACCCGGCTGCTGCGCGAGCATCCGCGCATCGACGTCGAGCTGGACGGTGACGGCCGGCTCGTCGCGATCCGCTGGAACGGCCGTCGCGAGGCGGTCGAGGTCTGCAATCGATGGCGGGTCGAGGAAGCGTGGTGGCGTGACCCGATCGCGCGTGACTACGCCAAGGTGGTCGGGGAGCGCTGGCTCGCGCTCATATACCAGGACCGCATAGCCGGGACCTGGCATCTCGAACGCCTGTATGACTGACCAGGCGTCGGTCTATCAGCTGAGTGGGGACCCGAGCGTCAGGCTGACGACGAACAGGACAAGCAAAACGCCGACAGCCAAGATGAGAGCGCCGAGGTCCCGAGGTCGCGTGGACTGCATCTGCGCGTTCTCCCCCGATACGACCCGGAGTCCAGGTCGATGGTGCCAGCATACAACGCCACTGTGGCTATGGACCCGGGCAATCTGCCCCGTACAAGACCGTCACGAACGTCATGTCCCCCAGCGGCGCGATCCTCGTCTGGATCCGGCAGCCGCCGTCGCCGGCCGAGTCGATGACATAGCCGCCGTCCTCGCCGGGGCCGTTCAGCGCTTCGGTGCTGAAGGTCGCGGTCTCGAGGGCATCCTGCATCCACTGGGCGATCGCCAGCGGCTCACCGCCCTCGACGGAGAACCGGGCGGTGGCCGGCTCGCCGGTCGCGTCGTCGGCCGGCACTGCCCCCGGGAATCGCGGGAAGCCGGCCGGCACCGCGTCCCAGATCCGGCCCCAGTCGGTATCGGTCTGGCCGGCCTGCGGGGCGCTCGGGCTCGCAGAGCCAGGTTCCTCACTCGGCGAGGCCGCGGGGGTTCCCACTGGCGACTCGGGAGGAACGCTCGGAGACGGGCTCGCAGGTGACCCGCAGGCGGCCAGCAGCAGAGCGAGCGACGCGGTCAGGGCAAGGCGGCGAGGTCGCGTGGACATCGGGCGAGTCTAGCCCGGGCCCGGGAACTGGCACTTCCCGTCGGCATGACAGGGGTGCAGGGATCGATGGCCCAGGCAACGGAATCTGTCGGATGGGACCAGCGGCCCTTCACGTTCGTCAGGTATCAGGAACCGCGAGTTCCGGTGCCTAGGCGACGGACATGGCAGGACCCCGTCGCCCCCAGCGACGGGGTCCTGTAGCTGGATCGATGCTCACCAGCGATCCAGCAAGGTCGGCGCCACGACCATCGCAGTCGGTGCCGACGGATCGTCTCGTGCCCCCAGGCGCCGAGACGTCGTGTGGTCTAGATCGACGCCGCCTGCACCGCGAGTGCCGCAGGGAGGACGACGAGGATCAGGAGCAGCGCACCCGCCACGGCTAGGGCCGTCCGGAGCGCGGTCGCAGCGACCGGTCGGAGCGGGCGATCGAGGTGTACGGGAGCGTGCATGCCCAAGAGACGCCGGACGTAAGGATTCTGTTTCGTGATTCTGGGCCGAACATTTGTTCTATACTAGCGGGCCCTCCACCGGCCCCCCGACCGGAGCGACCGCCGTGGCGATCATCCCATACGCCGAGCTCCATGCCCATACCAATTTTTCGTTCCTGGATGGGGCTTCGCCACCCGACGATCTGGTCGAGCGAGCCGTCGTCCAGGGCCTGACCGGGCTGGCTGTCACGGACCGCAACGGCCTGTACGGAGCCGTCCGGTTCATGGGCGCCGCCGAGGAGGCAGGACTGCACGGGATCGTCGGGACGGAGATCGAGCTGGGCGACCCGGCGGTGACCGATCCCGCCTCGATCGTGATCCCGCCACGGCGTCGGCCCAGACGCCACCGACCCGACGCCACGTCGGGCGAGCCGCCGATCGCGGAGGGCCGACCGACCCGCCCGCGACCCGAGCGCGCGAAGCTCCCCGGGCATCGCGACCCGGTCAAGGAGGACATGCGCGGGATCGGCGAGCGGGTGCGCGGTCCACACCTCTTGCTGCTGGCTCGCAGCCCGATCGGCTGGCGCAGCCTGAGCCGGCTCGTCTCGCGCGCGAACCTCGCCGGGACCAAGGCCGTGCCGCGGTTCCGCCACGCGCTGCTCGAGGGGGAGCACGAGGGCGTCATCGCACTGTCGGGTTGTCGCGACGGCGAGATCGCTCGCCGGTTGCGGGTCGGCGATCGGGCGGGCGCCAGGGCGGTGGCGCAGCGCTACGCCTCGATCTTCGGGCGTGGCGACGGACCGGCGACGAGCGGCTTCTTCATGGAGCTCGCGCACCACCTGCTGCCCGACGACGACTGGCTCGTCGCGGAATCTGCGGCCCTCGCCGCGGAGCTCGGGCTGCCGGTCGTCGTCACCAACGACGTCCACTACGCGACCCCGGACGACCGCGAGTTCCACGACGTCCTGACCGCGATCAAGCACGGCCGGACGCTCGACACGCTCGCCGACCTCCGGCGACCCGATGCCGAGTCGTTCCTCAAGTCGGGCGACGAGCTGACGGCGCTGGGCGCGGCCTTCGACGGCGAGACGGCGCGTGCCTGGCGGGAGGGGATCGCGACGTCGGTCGACATCGCGGCATCCTGCTCGGTCGATCTCGAGTTCGAGCAGTACCGCTTTCCGGGCTTCCCGGTGCCGAACGGCGAGACGCCGTTCTCGTACCTGACGGAGCTGTGCTGGGCGGGTGCCCGGAGGCGCTACCACCCGCTGACATCCGCGGTCGTCAAGCGGCTCGCCCACGAGCTCGACGTCATCGAGCGAGCTGGCCTCGCCGAGTTCTTCCTCATCTGCTGGGACCTCATGCGCTTCGCGAAGGAACAGGGGATCCCGGCCCAGGGCCGGGGCAGCGCGACCAGCTCGATCGTGTCGTACACACTCGGGATCAGCCGGGTCGAGCCGATCGCCCACAACCTCCTGTTCGAGCGCTTCATCAATCCGGGCCGCACGACGTACCC
>DASTIG010000083.1:0-3114 GCA_035717785.1 Candidatus Limnocylindrales bacterium | reverse complement strand
CCCTCCGCCCGGAGCCCCGCGAGAAGGATCGCCGACTTGACCTGGGCACTTGGCACCGGGGTCCGGTAGTCGATCGGTCGGAGCGGGGTAGCACCGACCACGGTGAGTGGAGGGTGGGAGTCGTCGTCGCGTGCCTGGAGCACCGCGCCCATCGAGCGCAGCGGTTCGATGATACGAGCGACGGGTCGGCGGCGCAATGAATCATCCCCATCGAGCACCGCAGTCAACGGCAGTCCTGCGAGCATGCCGGCGGCCAGCCGCAGGCTCGTCCCGGAGTTCCCGCAGTCGAGCGCGGCGGTCGGAGCGTGCAGGCTGTCCGCGCCGGGAGACACGACCCGATAGTCGACGGTCCGCCCGTCTTCGTCGACGCGCTCCACCCCGGCGCCCAGCGCCGCGACGATGCCGGCCGTCGAGCGGACATCCGCGCCGTCGCCGGCCGCCCGGATCGTACTTTCGCCCCTCGCCAGGGCCGCGAGGAGCAGCGCCCGGTGGCTGATCGACTTGTCGCCGGGCACGCGGACCTCGCCGCGCAGCCGCGCGACAGGTCGGATCGTGGCGGCCACCTTCGCCGCGCTGCCGGCGCTCATCGGATCAGTGCTTGGCGAGATCGGCGCCGATGCCAAGCGCGGCAGCGGGGTGCAGCTCGCGGTGCAGGGCCGCCACGTGCTCGTGGATCGGGACGATCGCCTCCATGAGCGAAGCGAACTCGTCGAAGGTCAGCTGCTGCTCGGCATCGGACAGCGCTTCCTCCGGATGCGGGTGGACCTCGACCATGACGCCGTCGGCGCCCACGGCGATGCCGCCGATCGCCAGTGGCTTGACGAGGTAGCGCTTGCCGGTTGCGTGACTCGGATCGACGATGACCGGCAGG
Source organism: Candidatus Limnocylindrales bacterium (assembly GCA_035717785.1). GTDB lineage: Bacteria > Chloroflexota > Limnocylindria > Limnocylindrales > CSP1-4 > SPCO01. Next base: position 2,243 of record DASTIG010000083.1, on the reverse strand, counting down.
TGGGTGAGGTGGTGGAGCAGCGGCACCGCCGAGAGGTCCATCGTGTTGCGTGTGTACGTCTCGAACGTGCGGATGCCGCGCTCGCACAGGATCACGTTCGGGTTGCCCGCGCTGACGATGTACTCGGCGGCCATGAGCAGCTCCTCGACCGTCGCCATGAAGCCGCGCTTGAGCATCACCGGCCGGGCCACACGGCCCACTGCCTGCAGCAACGAGAAGTTCTGCATGTTGCGGGCGCCGATCTGGAGGATGTCGGCGTATTCGGCGACGATGTCGACCTGGTTCGGCTCCATCACCTCGGTGATGACCGGCAGGCCGGTCTGCTCACTCGCCTCCGCGAGGTAGCGCAGCGCCTCGACGCCGAGCCCCTGGAACGCGTACGGACTGGTCCGCGGCTTGAAGGCACCCCCGCGCAGGACCGTCGCGCCGTTGGCGGCCACGCATTCGGCGGTCTCGAACAGCTGGTCACGGCTCTCGACCGAGCAGGGCCCGGCCATCATCGTCAGCGACCCGTCGCCGATCACCGCGTCGCGTACACGAATCACCGTGTCCTCGGGGTGGAACTCGCGTGAGGTCAGCTTGAACGGGCGGCTGATCGGCGTGACCGACTCGACCCCGGGGAGCGCCGCCAGCCGGCTGGCGAGGACCTGCTTCTTCATCCCGACCTCGCCAACGACGGCGATGACGACGCGCTCGGAGCCGGCATGGTCATACGGGGACATGCCCTCGGCCAGGATCTGGCTCTTGACGCCGAGGATCTCTGCCTCGCTGGCGCCCACGACCATCACGACGATCATCCGTTCCGTCTCCTCGCAACGCGCGTTCCGGGCGCGCGCCGTCGGGTCAAAACAAAAGAGCAGAGGCTGCACCTCTGCTCCGTTTGCCCGGCACGACCCGTGCCCCGGTCTAGCGACCGGAAGCTGTCATGCCGGGCTCGGAAAGTAGAAGAAGCGGCTCATGCGTGCGCCGGAGTGTGGCCGACCCGATTGGGCATGTCAATCGGGTCGCGGGCGGGTCGTCACGAGGCGAAATGGGCGGCGTCGCCGGCAATCCGATCCTCGACGGCCGAGCGGGCTGCGATGTCCAGTTGTTCGATCACGTCGATCGTCAGCGCTGCCGACCAGCCGAATCCGTCCGTGCCGAACCCCCGGGCGTCGAGCGGGTCGAAGTACTCGTGGAAGCCGCTTCGCGCCACGAGCCGCAGGCTGCTGGCTGCGATCTCGGCCGCGAGGCTGTCATGCCCGTGCTGGCGGAGGCCGTGCCACAGCAGCCAGTTGGTGTTGATCCAGACGGGTCCGCGCCAGTAGCGTCGCTCGTCGAAATCGGCCGACTTGAGGTCGAAGCTCGGCACCACGAACCCGCGCGCGAGGTCGGGGTGGAAGCTCGCGGACCGGAGGTCAGCCACGATCGCGTCGACGGCGGAGGCCGGCAGGTCCGGGTCGAGCAGCGGGACGAATGACACGATCGTGTCCTCGACGCTGCGCTCGCCGCGGCTGACGTCCAGCGCGCTCATGCGCTGGGTCGCCGGGTCCCACAGCTCGGAGAGGACCGCGTCGTGGATCTCCTGCTGGTCGGCGCGATGGGGCGCCGGGTCCTCCCCGACGATCTCCGCGATCTCCGCGAGCGCACCGAGTGACCAGACCAGGATCCCGTCGAACAGCGGACCGGCGATCCGGTACGGAGCAACCTCGGCAAGGCGGGTGTCGTCGTAGGCCCCGTTCCGGTAGGTCGCGGCGAGGTAGACGAACCGGTCGTAGGCCTCGTTGGTCGGGCGGTCCTTCGGATCGCCGTGCGCCAGGTCGCGCCGGGTGTAGGGCGGCACGCCACCGGGTGGGATGACCAGCTCCTCGAGAGCCCGGTCCCAGGCCGGCGAGTTGTCGAGTCCTGATTCCCAGGGGTGGACCATGACCGCGAGCCGTGTCCCGGTCGGCCGGCGGAGGTCCATCAGGTAGCGATGCTGGGCGACGAGCCGCGGATAGAACCAGCGCAGGAAGGCGATCGATGCGTCCGCGTCCAGCGCGTGGCGGTGCATCTCGAGCGCCGCGCGGGCGTGGATGGCCGGCTGGGTAATCCCGGATGTCTCGACATCGCGTGGCGCGTTCGGCGACCGTGTCGACGACTGCCAGAAGGCCGGCCCCGGGAAGTACGCCTCCTCGGGCACGGACGGGTTGAACACGATGTGCGGGACCATCCCGTTCGCCCACTGGGCGCGGAACAGCGAGCGGAGCTCCTGCTGCGCGCGG
>DASTIG010000082.1:0-25948 GCA_035717785.1 Candidatus Limnocylindrales bacterium | reverse complement strand
TCGCGATGGGCTCGCGCCACTGCTCGCCTGGCTCGGCGTCGACGATATCCGCGAGCACGAAGCCGACGGCCTGCGTTCGGTCGCCATCCTGGACCTCCCGGACATGGATTCGGTCGAGGCAACGCACCGGGAACGGGTCGAGGCCGTGCTCCCGAAGGTTGACGCCGTCGCCTGGGTGACCGACCTCGAGAAGTACCACGACGCCGTCCTGCACGACGCTTTCCTTCGAACGTGGGTCCCGCGGCTGGACCGTCAGGCCGTGATCGTCAACAAGGCCGACCGGCTCGCTGACGACGACCGGCCGCGGATCCGACGCGACCTCGAAGCTGATCTGGGCCGACGCCTGACCGCGGGCGATCGGGCGACCGTGCCGGTCCTCATGACGACCGCCGCTCCCGCGCCAGATGTCGATGAACTCCGGGTGTGGCTGGCGGACGGGGCGGCCGCCAAGGCCGTCGTGCGGGCAAGGGTCGGGGCGACGATCGTGGACCTGGCCCGCGAGCTGGCCGCCGACGCCGGGATCGACCCGGGGGGACGCGTCGCGCCGTTCCTGTCCCCGGATGCACGAACGAAGGCGACCGAGGACGCCATCCGCGCTGTCCTCCGAGCAGTGGACCTGGAGGGCCTGGAGCGCCAGGCGGTGGCGGCGACGCGAGCCAGGGCCCGAGCACGCGGCACCGGGCCGATGGGCCGCATCACATCGCTCGTGTACCAGCTCTCCGGGCGCGAGACGAAAGTGGCCGATCCGACCGGCTACCTCGTGCGCTGGCGGGACCGGGCGCCACTCTCCCCCGCCGTGGAGTCACTCAGGGGGGCACTCGGTTCAGCGCTCGCGGATGCGAGCCCGACCGTGCGACCGGCACTGGCCGCGTCGCTCGAGCCCAATCAGCTGCGGCAGGGCCTCGAGCGGTCGATCGACCGCGCCCTCGCAAACCTCGATCGCCTCGAGGCGCCGTCGAGTCGTTGGTGGTCGCTCTTCGGCCTGCTGCAGACGCTCGCGACCGTGGCGATCGCCGTCTCCGCGGCGTGGGTCGTCCTGTGGATCTTGGCGCGGCCACCGGTCGACTCCGTTGATCTGCCTCTTATCGGGACCGTGCCGATCCCGTTCGTTGCGCTGATCGCCTCGATCCTCGTGGGCTACGTCCTCGCACGCGGGCTGGGTGTGCACGCCGGCTGGCTAGGCCGCCGCTGGGCGCATCGAGTGCGCGACCGGGTTGCCGCCTCCGTCCGCCGCGAGGTCACGGAAGGAGGATTTGCCCCGATCGACGCACTCGAGGATGCGCGGAAGCGGTTAGCGACGGCCATCAGCACGCTGATCCGCGAATGCGGCCGTTCCTGACGGGTCGCCAGAGCCGGGGGCGACTTTCGGTCCGAGCTCGGCCGATGTCGTGCCCCCCTCGAACCCCGTGGGTCAACCCGAGGCTATCGCCTTCTGCTTGAGGGCCTCGAACTCGGCGTCGTCGATGGTGCCCGCCGCACGCAGCTCCTGGAGCTTGGCCAGCTGGTCGGCCACCGACACCGCGGCGGCCGCCTTCTGGCCGGCCTCGGCGCGGGTCATCAGCTCGACGTCCTGGGCCGTGACCTTGGGCCGGCTGACGATGTAGATGAGCGCGCCCAGGAAGGGCAGTACCACCAGCAGCACCAGCCAGCCCGCCTTGGCCATACCGGACAGGTCGGTGCGCCGGAAGATGTCGGCGAACAGCCCGATGAAGATCCAGATGAACATGAACCACAGGTAGAACGCGACCAGCGACCAGATGATGTCCCAGAACGTGAGATTGGCCGTGCCGACCGAGCTGCAGCCGGCGAGCACGACGGTCAAGCCCGCCAGCAGTGCCAGGTTGCGCCGTCCGACGAGCCGTCCGGCCAGGGCAAAGGTGGTCATCCGGTCCCTCCTGGTGCTGCCGGCCCGCGGCCTGGGCAGTGTGCGACTGAGGCTGAAGATGGTCGGCTGCCAGCTACTCGGCCGCCTCATACGAACCGGGTGACATTATGCGCCGGCGACATGCGCCGGCGACGAACAGTCCCGCGTCTTGCTCAGGTCATGATCGGCTATCGCTGATTCCATGCGTCGCGACCGATCAGGCGCGCAGTTCTCGCACGTTGTCCACGATCGCCAGCAGTGCGACCCCGGCGACCGCGCCGAGGATGAGGAGCGGCAGGTACGCCATGGCCAGCACGATCGCGCCGATGATCGCGAGCAGCAGCGTGAGGCGCAGGACCAGCTGCACCAGCCGACGCCGGAACGCCGCCTCGATCGCGACATATCCGCCGACGGCGATCAACAGTGCGGCCCAGATGGGCACCAAACCTCGGTAGAGCGTGATCGCGAGCACGATGACCAGGATCCCGGCGCTGATCGCAGACCAGAACTCAACGAGTCGACCGTACTCCTGCTCCTCGTGCTCCTGCGGTCGATGGTCATGACGCAGGTGGGCGCGCGGATCGCCCTGGTCGCCAGCCACGGCCTTCGCGAGCTCGGTGCGCGCCGCGTCCTGGATGTCGGCGAGCGTGGCGTCCCTGGCGCGGACGGCCGCGAGCTTGGTCTCGGCCACACGGAGGGCCAGTTCGGCTTTCGTCGGACCGGTCTCGGCTTCCATTTCGGCGCTGCGGACGGGCAGCGCCGCAGAAGCCCGACGAACGTCCGCCGCCATGGCATCCGCCTCCGCACTCGTCGCCGCACGCTCTTCCTCCAGCGCTGCGATGCGATCACGGAGGATGGCAGGGGTACGACCCGGCGGCGCCGATTTGTCCAGGCCAAGGAACCCCAGCGGATCGTTCCACGACTGGCGGGCCGTCGCCGTGCGCGTGTACTTCGGCCCGGCAGGGGCGCGCTCGCCCGCGAACCGGTCCTTCGTGTCGAGTCCCCACAGGCCCCGGAAGCCGTCGATCCAGCCCGTCGTATCGTCTACCACGATCGGCGTCCATGCCACGTCGCCTGTCGGTCCGACGGCGAGCCCATCGCCGCGCGCGTAGTCGACGAAGGGGATGCTCAGGGCCGTCTCTACGCTCGCCGCGAGATCGCCCGGGTCGTCCTGTCGCAGCACGTCGCGCCACAGTCGACGAAGCCCTTCCAGAGTGCTACGTGCTGGGCGCAGCGCCGGGAGCGGCACTGGGGTCACGTACTCGCCCTGTTCGAAGTAGGCAGCGTGCGAGCCAGCGCCGGCGAAGATCACCGGATGGCCGTCCGCGAACGTCAGGGTCGGATCGTCCCAGCGCCGACGCAGGTCATCGCCCGCGTAGTCGTGCGCGGCGCAGCCGATCCAGCGCGGGATAGGCGCGCCATCGTCGGTCTCCTCGAGGACGACGAAGGCCTGCTCCAGGTCCGCCTCGTGGTCATTGGCCCCGAAGAACGATGAGCGCCAGTCGTTCATCGCGTAGATGAACATGTAGTGGAGCACGATCCACCCATCCCGACGGACGACGCGGCCGTGGTACACGATCCGATCGTCGCGCTCGCGGATCGCCGCATAGCGCTGGGCCGCTGCGGCGGCGGTTCCCCCCGGTACCGAGCCACGGACCAGCAGCGAGGCGTTGAACCCGGCGTCGACGAGTCTCGCGAACAGGCCGACCCGCGCGAGCCGTCCCGGCGCGCGGAAGACGGGCCGATCCGGACGCCGGTTCCAGCGGGCCAACGACAGCCCATCCATCGGTCGGGACACGAAGCGGAGGTATCGCTCCTCGCCGGGCACGTGCCGTTCCGTGGCGAGTCGTTCGAGCGTCAGTTCCCCTGCGGCGGCGGTCACGTACGGCCTGACACCCGGGGTCGCGAAGAGGAGGTCACAGGCAGCGACGTACGATTCGGCCGCCATCGGGAAGAACAGTTCGCCTTGCGTGAACCGCACGACCGGCTCGTGGCGGCGAAGGAGCTCCAGGTCGTCCATCAGCCGGATGCCGAGGTGCCGGGCTCGAGGTGGCGACCGGCCATCGCCCGGACCGACCGCTGATTGAGGTAGAACGCGCTGACGACCAGCAAGAGAAGCCCGAGGTAATCGGGTTGGCCGTGCGCGACGCGGACAAGCTCGCCGAGCAGGCCGACGCCGACGAGGACCATCGTCAGGACCCAACCCCAGCGGCGGAATGCAAGCAGACCGAGGACGCCGACGATCGTCGCCGCGGCGATTACGAGATCGACGCTCTGGGTCAGCAGCGGCGAGTCAAGCAGGACCGGCAGGCCGGCCATCGGCAGGTCTCTGACCCCGGTGCCGACGGCTGCCATCGACACGGCATCGATGATGCGAAGGAGCGCAATGATCAGGATCCCGACCGGCCAACGCCCGATACGAAAACCGGACTCGGTGGTCTCGGTGCCGGGCGCATCCAGCGCGCGATCCGAACGTGCACGCTCCGTGCCGGTCACGCTCTTCGTCGTTGGCGACCGGCACGGAGCGGCAGTTGAGACACGATCGTCTCGCTTACACGACCGGTACGTCGTCGGCCGGGTAGCCGGCCGCCGGTGCGTCGTCGGCCGGGTAGCCGAATGCCTTCTTCACCTCGCGCGAGTTGAGGTACAGGATGATGATCACCGGCATGATCGCGGCGCTGAAGCCGATCCCGGTCCCGGGGTACTCGAGGAACCACAGGAACGCCTCGAAGAGCGCGAGTCCCGCGACGACGATCGCGAATGCCCACGCCCACGACCGGAGCGACCAGAGGCCGTACCCGGCTGCGATCCACGCGATGCCGGCGCCGATGGCCAGCCACGCCCACAACCCGCTCTGCTCGAAGGCCGGCAGATCCCCCAAGGCGCCGAACCAGTCGAAGCCGAGGAGCCGAAGGCCGAGGTACAGCCAGTAGAACCCGGCCAGGAGCGCGAAGAACCCTATGACCGAGATGAGGATGGGCGGATTTTTCATTCGGAACTCCCTCCAACCATGCGTTGGGCTACGACAGCACCATTATCCGAGCCACCGTCCAGCCCCTCATCCTTTTCGGGTGAATTTCGGGTGAAGGGGCGGCCTCGCGATCTCCGATGGAGCCGTGGCACAACGCGGGACGATGACGGTCACCGTCAGGCAACGACCGTCGATTGCGACGCGGCTTCATCGGTTCGGGTGGCTTCCCTCTCACCTTTCGGCGTGCCGAGCTGGATCCCGATCGAGTCGAGCCAGCGCCTGATGTTGCGGTAGATGGCCGGTGCCCCGAGCGGCACCTCCTCGTCGAGCTCCCAGTCGACCGGATGAAGGATGAAGGGCTCGGTCTGCGGTCCTCCGAGGCCGCCGTGGGAGCCGATGAGCTCCTCGAATGCCGCCACCTCGCCGAGCTCAGGGTCGTACTGGCTCAGCAGCAGCAGATCGGGCGCGTGGATCATCGCGTCCTCGCGCTTGAGGCTCATGATCGTGTGCGGGCCGAACAAGGTCGTGGGGTCTTCGCCCTCGACACGATCCTGGTCGAGGTAGCGCGTCCCGTTGGGACCGAAGACTACGGCTCCATGGGCCGCCGAGCGAACCAGCAGCATGGCTACGCCCGGATGCGCGGCGACAGACGCGACCAGGCCGGGGTGCAGTCCCTCGAGCTCCTCGACCGTCAGGCGATGGTCGTGCCCGGTGAACCAGACCAGCCCCAGGTTACCCGATCCGACCACGGCGATGGACGAGGCGTCCAGGACCGTGGGCGGAGCCTCATCGGCGTCGAGGTCGACGACACCGTCGGTCGTCCTACTCTTGAGGGCGGCCCGCGCGACCGTCGGCCCAACCCCCTGGCTCGAGGTGATCTCCGACAGGAAGGCGTTGACGAACGTCGAACCCTCGGCCTTGGTCGTGGTCTGGACCAGCGTGGCGCGGCCGCCCATGAGCTCGAGGATGTATTCGCCGAGGCTCTTGCCGTAGCGCTGTCGGAACGTCTCGCCCAGGCTTTGGCCGTGGTCCGACAGGATGATGAACTTGTACGGCCGGGGCGCCTCTTCTGTTGCCTTGGCCAGCGTGGCGATCGCCTGATCGACGCCGTCGAGGGCCTCGAACGACTCGACGCGCTCAGGCCCGCAATGGTGGGCTAGTTCGTCGTAATCGGTGAAGTCGGCGTAGATGACGTTCGTGCCTCGGTACATCTCCTCGATGATCAAGGAGGTGTTGACATCGCGGAGCAGGACGTTGCTCGCCGCCCGCATCCCGGCGTACTTCAAGCCGCGGTGCATCTGGGGTCGAATCCCGGCCCGCCTGGTTCGCCGGGCCTGGAACATCTCCTTGAACAACTCGCCGAGGAACAGGGTGAACGAGCGCAGGTAACCGGTCGGGCTGAAGAAGAACGACATGAACGCCTGGCTCTCGCCGATGCCGCCGCCCTCGGCCTTGATGGCAGCCGTCGTGAGATACGACCGCGTCGCGTCGCCAGTCATGAGATTGCAGATGCTTGCGCCGTTGTTCGAGAGCAGGCCCTCGCCGTTCGAAAGGCGCGAGACGATCAAGGTCGCGTCGCCCGGGTTGCTCGAGGCCATCAGGTGTTTGCGGTCCCGCTCGTACCAGCGAAAAGCGGGGATACCGTCGTTGTTGCCATGCAGGATGCCCGCCTGGCTCGCCGACGTCATCGAAGGCAGGATCGCTTCCCAACGAGAGAGCTTGTGGGTGCCATCCCGGATCCAGCCCGCGAGGGTATTGACCGACCCGGCGCGGATCCGGCCGGCAAGGATCGGGTGAGCCAGGCCGTCGATCTGGATGATGACGAGGCCGGGCTTGTCGGAATGGCCTTTCGAGCGTTTCACAAGCAGGCGCTGGACGAGCAAGCCGTAGTACGAACCGCTCGAATCGATGCCCAGGACCGCGGTCAGGACGGTATTGATTATTGCGTAGATGAATGAGCCGATCAGGGCGATAACGAACCCATCCACGTGGACGCCGGGCGCCCATTGCGCCACGACCAGGAATGCCACCACCTGAAGGACGAGAACGAGGAGGCCCGTCAGGACCAGGGAGATCGACGCCGCAAAGGTGAGCACCACAGGGCGGATCGCGGCATTGAAAAGTGCCATGAGGATGACCGCAAGCGCGGCGTCTGCGGCGCGGTCGACGGTCATCCGCGGGCTGAGGATCCAGATCGTCCCCAGGAACGAGACCGTGGCGACGATCAGCGTGATGATCAGTCGCTTGAGCAGCGAGATCGGCCCGCCCTGCCATTCCCACAGCACGCGAACCTGCGTGGCATAGAAATCGAGCAGGCGCCGCATAGTCAACCCCTCCAGGTGGTCTTTCGTCCTGAGATGACTATTCCCACGGTGCGGCCGTTGCCCTTCACCCAGTTCGTATGAGGCGCGTGCGTCGAGGTCGCAGCAACATGGGCCGAGTCGGATGACCATGTGCTGAACCATCGAGAAGCAGCCCGGATGCACTCCCGCGCCGCGTGGGCGGATCTGAGTGCCCGGCTCGCCACGGTGACCCCGTCCGCGCTTGGCCGCGCACTGCTTGCCTCGGCCGTGATCGGCGGGGCGCTCGCCGTCGTCGCCGGGACCTGGCCGGCGCTCCTGCCGTTCTTCCTGGGATTCCTGATCGCATACACCGCCATGCCCTTGGTCGACTGGCTGGATCGCTTCATGCCGCGATCCGCCGCGGCCATCGCCACGATCGTCGCGGTCTTCGCGATCATTGTCGGCGTCTTCGTCGTCGTGATCCCGCCGCTGACGGCCGCCGTCGTCGACCTCACCTCGTTCGTTCCCACTACCGACGAGATCGATCGGATCGTCGCCGAGGCGCTCAGTCGACTCCCGGAGTCCGCGCGGGAGGTCGCCGGGCCCATCCTCGTGGCTGTGGCGACGACCGCCAAGGACGGTCTCGCTGGCGCGTCCGGGGGTCTCGACGACATCGTGCCCGCGGTCCTAGGTGCCGCTCTCAGCGTTGCGGGAGCCGCGCTCGGTCTGCTGGTCCTACCGGTCTGGCTCATGATCGTGCTCTCGAGCAAGCGGCGGGCGGCGGCGGTGGTCGATCGGCGGGTCGCCGCGTGGATGCGGCCCGACTTCTGGGCGGTCGTCCGGATGCTCGACCGTGCTGTCGGGACCTACCTGCGCGGGTATGTCGTGGTGGCGTTCCTGGTGGGCGCTCTGACCTTCGTGGGGCTGACGGTTTCCTCACGGCTCGGAGGCCCGACATACCCGGGTGGGCTCGCCCTGTCGGTCCTCGCGGGAGCCGTCCAGGTGATCCCGGAGTTCGGCTGGGTCCTGGGGCTCGTCCCGGCCCTACTGCTGCTCCTGATCGATCCGCAGCGAGCCGCCGTCTATCTTGCGGTGTACGTGGGCGCTCGATGGTTGAGCGGAACGTTGGTCGGCCGCCGGTTCATGGAGGGCCGCCTCGGCGTGCACCCGATCGTCCTGATCCCGGGGATCGTGGCGCTCAGCCAACTCGGTGTCGTCTGGCTACTCCTGTCGGCTCCGATCCTCGCCTTCGCGAGCGATCTAGTGCGATATGTCCATGGACGTCTCTCGGAACCGCCGCGGCCGGCTGGCGTGCTTCCCCGTGACCCACTACCGACCGCGTCGTCCACGACCGTGACTCGCACGGTCCCCGCGGTCTATCGCCAGCAACGTCGGGTGCCGGCGAGCGGCGCATCGAGTGCGACCGCTTCGGCCAACCAAGCCCCATGAGGTACTGAACCATGGCTGAAGATCCAGCCAACGGCACCACGCCGGCCGGATCGGCTCCGGCCACCACGGCCGCGCCGCCTCCGGTGCCACTGCCCGCGCAGCCTGTCCCACTCCAGCTGACCCAGGCTCGGGTCCCCCTCGACGAGGCCGGCGAAGCATTCACCGTTGCCGATCCCTCCGGTCGCCTGCCGATCGTGGTGCTCCCCAGCCAGCCATTCCGCATCCGCAATGGGTTCGTCATCGCGGGCGCGGTCGCGATCGTGGTGGCACTCGTGTTCGACACGGACATCGTCGTTCGCGGCGGGCTCATCGGCGTCGGCGTGATCGCCATCTTCCTTGGAGTGTTCCAGTCGTTCATCGTGCCAGTGCCGGAAGGCGCCCGCGCGTTGCTTCTCAGGGGCGGTCGATATCAGCGGACACTCGGGGCCGGACGTCATGTGGTCCCGCCGTGGATCGTCGTGTCGCACGTCGTGACCATGCGCGAGATCCCGTTCGACGCGCTTGCTGGGGCAGTCTCGACAGCGGATAACGTCCGAGTCGACGTGGACGTGTTGTTCACGTTCACCATCGATGCCCCGGAGCGCTTCGTGTTCGCGATCTCTGCCCCCGATTTCGACCAGGTCTGTCAAGCGTCTGCCCTCGATGCGATCAGAATGCTCGTCCGAGGCAAGCGCGCAGGCGAGATCCTCGACCTGTCGGCCGAGGACACGACCACGCTTCGGACCGTGATCGGCGAGGCGTTGGCCCCCTACGGTGTCGTCGTCCAGCGTGTCGTGATCATCCACGTCCAGCCGCCGCTCGAGTTCATGGCCTCACTCGAGTCGCGTCGGCTCGCCTCGGTCCGGCTTGACGAGCAGACCGAGCAGCACGCGCTCGAGGAGCGACTGCTCGCCGATCGCGAGTCCCTCGGCCGCCAGCGCGTCGCGCATCAGCGCGAACGCATCGAGCTCGAGGCCGCGAACGAGGCGTTACGCCTCCAGAACCTCGAGTCCAGGCTGGCGGCCTACCCCAATGCAGCACGCCGTGATATCGAGGAGCAGCGGATCGAGGTCGCGCGCGCGCTTGCCGGCAACACCAGGGCGATGGTGCAGGTGGGCGGCAACGGGGACGTCGCGGACGCGCTCATCATGCACACGCTCACCGACACGCCGCCCGCGACGCCCATCCCAACGCCTACCAGAGCGCCGCGCCGAACGTCGAAGTAGTCGGCCGGCAGCCGACCATCACAGTCAGGCCAGCGGAACCGGCTCGGGTTCGGCAAGCGGCGCCTCGTCGTCTTCGGCGCGTAACAGGACGTCCCTCTTGCGAAGGTAGTCGGTGATGGCCAGGATCGCCGCGGTCGTCGGGATCGCGAAGATCGCACCCAGGATCCCGGCGATCGCCGTCCCGAGCATGACGACGGCAAGGACCGCGGCGGCGCTGATCTTCACGGCCCGGCCCATCACCATGCGGGTCACGATCATCTGCATCAGGGCAGCGATCAGCAGGCTGACGACCAGTGCGGGGACCGCCTGGCTCGGTGCCACGACCAGGGCAAATGCCGGCAGGACGGCCCAGCCCAGCAGCGGACCGATGAAGGGGATGAACTGGATGAGACCGGCGATGACCGCGATAAGCGGCGCGAACGGGATACCGAGGAGGACGGCCGCGACCGAAATGAGGGCGCCGAAGATCAGGCCGATGATGCCTCGGCCCCGGATGAACCCACCGAAGGACACTGCAATGGCTCGCTCAAGTGCGGCGATGTCGGCGTAAGATCGCTCAGGCAGGAATCGACGAAGCCAGCCGAGAAGTGTCACTTCGCCGGCGGCCATCCCGACGGAGATGACCACGGCCGTGAACAATCCAGCAACCACGGTGACGACGTTTGCGAGCGCCGCTTGAACGGCATCGGCGATCGCCTCTCCGCTTTCGGCTACCTGAGCCGCGATCGCGCCGCCCAGATCGACGGGCGCCGGCGGGCTGAGCCCGAGTGACGCCGCGAGCGGCTGCGCCAGCTCACGTACACGTTCCACGATGGCCGGCAACTGTTCGACGAACTTGACAGCGGCGCTTACCAGGGCGGCCCCGGCTCCGAGCAGCACACCAAAGGTCACGAGGACCGCGATCAGGTACGTCACGGCCACCGCAAGGCCACGCGAGTGGAATGGCATATGGCGTGCCAGCCACGTGACCGGTGGCTCGAGGACGTAGGCCATGAGCCAGGCGACGAACAGGATCACGGCCGGGCCCGACAGCGTATCGGCGATCCCGGAACCCAGGACCCCGATGACCCCCACGAGGGCGATGACGATCAGCCAGAAAAGCAACCGCATCTCGCGCGGCGAGATCACTCGGGCAAGGCGTCCTGGTTCGGGTCGGTCCACGTCCATGGTTAGCCGCCAACCACCACCCCGGGCACTGCCGGACCGACCTCTTCGTCCGGGTCTGTGCTATCGAGCGGCGCCGGCTCGACCACGTCGCCGGAGATTGTCTGCAGGACAGCTCGCCAGGTCGTCGCGATCACGCCCGCCACCGGCACAACTAGGAACATGCCGACGATACCCGCCAGGGCATTGCCGATCGGCACCGCGAGAAGCACGATCGCCGGGTGCAGGCTGACCGCCTTTCCGTAGACGAGCGGGGTCACGAAGTTGCCCTGGATGATGTTGAACACGAGTGTGTAGATGCCCATGATCAAGATGGTCGTCGAGTCGCCGACCGCGACCGCGACCAAGAACGCCAGGAAAGTCGCGATGAACCCGCCGATATACGGGATGAACCCGGCGAAGAGGGCGAGGACAGCCAGCGGCAGCGCAAAGGGTAGTCCCAGCAGGACCATGATGACCCACTGACTCGCGGCTCCGAACGCCGAGATGGCCGCGGTCCCGACCATATAGCCGCCGAGCACGTCGACGGCGCGAGCGCCCGCCGCATCGAGCACTCCACGACGGTCCGCGGGCACCGCGCGGGTGATCTCACGCCAGACGCGACCACCGTCACGGATGAAATAGAACGTCAGGAACGCACCAAGCAGCAGCACCACCACGACGCCGACGATATTCGCTACGGCGCCCGTGACAGTCGACAGCAAACCGCCGCCGATGGCTGAGACGAACGACCCGATCCCGACCGCCTGGGCGGCCGAGTTCTCTGCCCCGGCGGTTGCCGTAGATACCAGCTGGGCCATCGGGCCGACGAGCGAGGCCAGGGTGAGGATCAGCACTGCGATGATCGCGACGCCGGTTCCTACGGTCACGATCGTGGCGGCCGTTGTCCGACCTAGGCCGCGTCGCTCCAGCGCGGCCGCCGCCGGCTCAAGTGTCGCCGCCAGGATCACGGCCATGACGACCGGCATGATGACCGCTGGAAACAGCAACGCGACCTGGGCCACCACGATGAAGAGCGCGGCGACGATGAGTGATCGCCAGCTCCATTGACCGAGGCGATCGAGCCAGACCGGGACCAGGCCGGAGGTCGCATGAGACTCGGGCGCAACAGGCGCGGCGATCGGTTCGCGGCCGAGTGCCGTGATGACGACGCCGGCGGCCGTCTGAGCGAAGGCGAGCACCGGCATGATGACGACGAGGCCGCTGAACCCACCAGCCGCGTAACCGAGGGGCAAGCCGACCACGGCGAGGATGGGATGCAGGTCGAGACGGCGTCCCGCAATGAATCGGGCGAGTCGCCGCTCGAGGAAGATCGAGCCGACGATGAACAAGGCGACAAAGAGGAGTGCGGGCACGACACCCACCGACGCCAGAGCGATCGTTGCGATGAGAAGCATCGTTAGCGCCCGCCCGATATACGGGACGAACGCTCCGAGCAGGGCGACCACGGCGAGGGGCCCGACGAGCGGCACGCCGAGAAGCCACATCAGAACGGCCGCCAGCAGAGCTGTCGCCGCGGCCAACAAGGCGGTTCCTCGGATGTAGCCGCCGACCTGGTCGACCGCGCGCTGGCCGCCGGTCATCAACGCCTGTCGTCGCCAACCGTCGGTCGCGGCCAGCACCCAGTCCCAGGCCTTGTCGCCGTCCATCAGCAGGAAGAACGTCAGGAAACCACCAAGGATGGCGATGGTGACGATGTCGGCCGCCGCATTGACGACGTCAGCTAGCCCAGCAAGGACGAATCCCCGGATCGCCTCGGCGATGCGTTGCAGGATCGCCGCGACCTCGGATGGGATTCCGAGCCCCGTCAATTGCGCTCGGACGGCGCCGATCCCGGCATCGAACGCACCCACGATCTGGGTCAGGGTCGGGACCAATGCCACGATGATCGCGGCGACGGTCGCACCGATCACGAGGAGCGCCGCGAGGGAGACCACCCCGGCAGCCTTGCTGCGGCCCCACCCACGTGCGCGCCGTTCGGCTACGTATGGAGCCAATGTGGCGGCAAGGATCAGGGCGAGGACGATCGACGCAACGACGACCGCCAGCTGCCCGGCGATCGCGAACAGGACCACCCCGAGTGCGAGCGTGACCAGGACCCGCCAGCCGACGGCGGCCAGGCGCACGAGCCAGCCGGGAACCAATCGATCCTCCTCGATCGAGGCGCCGCCGGACTGGAGGTCGTCAACCATTTTCCTGGACCTCCAGTAGGCGGCGTAGGCCGGCCATCTCGGTGCGTAACGCCTCCAGCTCTGCCTTGACCGGGTCCGGCGATGCATCCTCGGGCGTGGCGAGGAATAGTGTCGAGAGGTAGCTGGTGAGGACACCGAAGATCCCGATCCCGACGCCCATCGTGATCATCCCCACGAATCGGCCGGCCTCGGTCACGGGGAAACGATCGCCGTACCCGACCGTGGTGATCGTGACGAACGCCCACCAGAACGCGTCTCCCCCGGTCTTGATGTTGGAACCTTCGGCCGACGGCTCGACGACTGCGATCAGGCTGCTACCGAACAGCAGCACCACGAACGACGCGAGGATGATCACGTACACCGCCGCCTCGGCGCGCCGCTTGAAGAACTCCGCAGCCAGCCCGCGTGAACCGCTCGCTCGAACCAGCCGCGCCAGCCGGGCGAGGCGGAAGATCCGTAATGCCCGGAAGATGCCGATCGCCGGGATACTCCCGAGCAGGTCGAACAGGCCGCGAGGCAGTGTCCGCCCGGGCCGTTCACCGAACATGTACACGTGCTTGACTGGAGCACGGCGGTACGAGCGTGCGAAATCGAACAGGAACAAAAGGCAAACCAGCGTGTCGGTGGAGGCCAGGATGGCGTCGACCTGGGGCATGCGGGCGACGAGCTGGAAGAACATGATTACCAGGGAGATGATCGTCATCAGCCCGATGAACAGCTCGTACATCGGGCTTTCGTTTTCAGCCGCGGCCTCCCGATCCAACGGCGCGACACCGACGGCATCCGCGGTCATCGTCTTCCCTCCTGGTGCACGTGGCGGCTGACGGATCTCCCGCCGTTCGCTCTAAGGCCATCCCGTCCCGACTGTGCCTTCCCATCGGGATCGGGTCGTCATTCGAAGCGGGTGATTGCCACGCGGCCCCCTCATCCAAATCGGGCGATGCCCTCTCCGACCGGCGGTATCCATCGTAACGACCGTCCACCCTCGAAGACGTTGAGTTGAACCGATGCTGACGATCGGGCTGTTCTTCGCTGGTTTGCTGGCCTACGCGCTGTTCTCCCGCCTGCTCGACCGGGCCAGCATCACAGCCCAGATCGTCATGCTCTCGGTCGGCGTCGGACTTGGTGTCGCCGTCCAAGGGACGCCGGAGATGACCGTCGACACCGAGCTGCTCGGCGTCGCCGGGGAACTGGCGCTGATCCTCGCGCTGGCCGTGGACGCGGCCCGGATCGACGTCGGGGCCCTTCGGCGGACCGCGCGGCTGCCGATCCGCCTCCTCGTGATCGGTCTGCCGCTGACGATCGTGGTCGGGACGATCGCCGCGATCCTGGTGCTGCCGGGGATCACCGTCCTCGACGCGATCATCGTCTCGACCCTCTTGGCCCCGACCGACGCTGCGCTCGGGGCCATCGTCATCAACAGCCGGTTCGTGCCCCGCCGGATCCGCCAAGCACTCAATGTCGAGTCCGGGCTGAACGACGGCCTCGTGACCCCGATCGTCCTCGTCGCCGCGGCGCTGGCAGTGGCCGGTGGCGATGCAGCGGGGACGGCGTGGATCGCCGATGCCGTCGCCCAGATCGCGTTCGGCGCCTTGGCCGGGATCGCCGTCGGGGTGCTCGGGGCGCTGGCACTGCGGTTCGCCATTGCCCGCCAGTGGATGCACGACGGAACGCACTGGATAGTCGTGCCCGCCATCGCATTCCTGGCCTGGTTCGTGGCGCATGAACTCGGCGGCAATGTGTTCGTAGCCGCCTTCGCCGCCGGCCTTGCGATGACCGCGGCCTATGGACGCGTGCCGGAGTCGTTCCTCGAGTTCGCCGAGATCGGCAGCGAGCTGGTGGGTCTGATGGTGTTCTTCCTGTTCGGGGCTCTGCTTGTCGGCATCGCTGGGGCGATCTCGCTACCAGTCGTCATCTACGCGGTCCTATCGCTGACGATCGTCCGGGTGCTCCCGGTGGCGATCTCGCTGCGTGGGACCCGTCTGCGGCGACCCACCGTCGCGTTCATCGGCTGGTTCGGGCCCCGGGGCCTGGCATCGATCGTGCTCACGCTAGTCGCGCTGGGCGACGGCGGTGGGACGCCGCCGTTCGGCGCCACGGTCGTGTCGGCGGTAGCACTGACGATCGCCCTCAGCGTGATCGCCCATGGGCTCTCAGCTGGTCCCGCAGCGGCCCGCTACGGGGAGTTCGTGGCGACCCTGCCCGAGGACGCCGCGGAACACGAGCAAACGGCCGAGCTGCGAACCCGCGGCGGTGTGGACCGGCGATCCGTCGCCCGGCAAGAGCCGGGCTGAGATCTGCGCCCGTTCGATCAGGTGCACATCGCTATCGCCGCCATAGTGCGAATCGATCGAGTCACCCGTTCGAGGTGACGGGAGGGTCACCGCTCGCCGGTATGTTGCTTCGGGTGGGATCTCGACGAGGAGGTCATCCTGGAAGCGACACAGGCGGCCGTCGGGTGATGACGCATTCCTGATCCTACTTGGAGGTCGAGAGATGCTCCTCGAGGCGCTCGGATACGGACTCATTGCCCAGTCGTCGCTGTTCCTGGCCGGACTGGCTGTCTGCTGGATCACGGTGCCGACCAAAGTGATCGGCATCCTGGCCGGGTTCGGCGCAGGCGCCTTGATCGCCGCGATCGCGTTCGAGCTAGTCCCCGAGGGCCAAACGAACATCTCCGGCCTCGAGTTCGCGCTGTGGACGCTCGCCGGAGTGACGATCTTCCTCGTCGGCGATGCGCTGGTCGAGAAGCAGTTCGGGTCCGAAGGCGCTGGCGCATCGATGGGGATCGTGGTCGGCTCCGTCGTGGACGGCGTCCCCGAGTCGGTCATCTTCGGCATCCAGATCGGCGCCGGCCTCACGGTAAGCCCGAGTTTTCTCACGGCCGTCTTCGTGTCGAACATCCCGCAGGCCATCGCCCCATCGGCCGACCTCAGGGCAGCGGGCTGGAGTGCCGCACGACTTGCGCGGCTCTGGGGAGCCGTGGTCCTCGCGTGCGGCATCGCCGCGGCAGTCGGTTATCTGGTCACCCAGGTGGCCGTCGACGCGATGGGCGATCGCGCTGCGGCGATCGCCGCCGGAGGCTTGCTCGCGATGCTCACGAACTCACTTATGCCCTTTGCCTACGAGCGTGGCGGTGCCCTCGCCGGTGCCGCGACAGCTGTCGGGTTCCTGCTACCGGTCCTGAACAGCCCGCCGACCTGACGGCCGACGCCTCGGACCCGGCCGATGGCATCCGAATAGGGTGATGCGAGCCGCCGTACGGCACGGCGACGATGCGTTCGCAGTGGTCGCTGCGACAGCGATCGGGAGGTTAGAGATCCAGATGAGCGACGACGCCATCCAGCGAAGCGTGCTGCCGATCCCGGACGGGACGTACGTCGGACTAACGACCTACGATGCCAAGGACCCGGACACGAGCTATCCGCCGATCCGCGAGCTCCGACCGCCCAAGGGTGCACCGAACGTGCTGGTCGTGCTCATCGACGACACCGGCTTCGGCGCATCCTCTGCGTTCGGCGGTCCGATCTTCACCCCGACGGCCGAACGCCTGGCCGCCAACGGTCTCAAGTTCAACCGCTTCCATACGACGGCGCTCTGCTCGCCGACGAGGGCGGCCCTCTTGAGCGGGCGCAACCATCACGCCGTGGGGATGGGCGGGATCACGGAGATCGCCACCTCGGCGCCGGGCTACAACTCGCTTCGTCCGAAGTCTGCTGCCCCGCTCGCCGAGACGCTGAAGCTCAATGGATACTCCACCGCCCAGTTCGGAAAGTGCCACGAGGTGCCGGTTTGGCAGACCTCGCCGATGGGTCCGTTCGACAACTGGCCGTCGGGCGGTGGCGGGTTCGAGTATTTCTACGGCTTCATCGGCGGCGAGACGAACCAGTACGCGCCGGCGATCTACCACAACACGACCCCCCTTGAGCCCGATCGGAGCCCCGAAGAGGGCTACCACTTCACGGAGGATATGACCGACAAGGCGATCGACTGGGTGCGCCAGCAGAAGGCGCTGATGTCCGACAAGCCGTTCTTCATCTACTTCGCACCCGGAGCGACCCATGCGCCGCACCATGTCCGGCCGGAGTGGTCCGACCGGTACAAGGGCAAGTTCGACGCTGGCTGGGACCATCTCCGCAAGCAGACCTTCGCTCGACAGAAGGAGCTCGGCGTGATCCCGGACGACGCCGAACTGACGGCGCGACCCCCCGAGATCCCGGCCTGGGAGGACATGCCGGCGGAGATGAAGCCGATCCTCGCGCGGCAGATGGAGGTGTACGCCGGCTTCCTCGAGCACACCGACCACCACGTGGGCCGCTTGATAGACACCCTGGCGGACCTCGAGGTCCTAGACGACACGCTCGTCTACTACGTCATCGGCGACAACGGTGCCTCGGCCGAGGGGACGGTCAACGGGAGCTTCAACGAGCTGCTCATGTTCAACGGCGCCGCGAACCTGGAGACGCCCGAATACCTGGCCGCCCACGTGGATAAGTTCGGTACGCCGGAGGCATACAACCACTACGCCGTGGGCTGGGCCCACGCCATGGACACGCCGTACCAGTGGACCAAGCAGGTTGCCTCGCATTGGGGCGGTACCCGCAATGGGACGATCGTGCACTGGCCGGCCGGCTTCAAGGCGCGGGGCGAGATCCGCTCGCAGTTCAGCCACGTCATCGACCTGGCGCCGACGGTTCTCGATGCGGCCGGCCTACCCGAACCCACGTTCGTGCACGGTATCCAGCAGATGCCGATGCACGGGCGAAGCATGAGGCCAGCATTCGACGACGCGCAGGCCCCCGAGTACCGACCGACCCAGTACTTCGAGATGTTCGTCAACCGCGGGATCTATCACCGAGGCTGGACGGCGGTGACCCGTCATAGCACTCCGTGGGTCATGGCGACGCTCCCGGGATACGACGACGATGTCTGGGAGCTTTACGCTCCAGACGACTGGTCCCAGTCACGCGATCTGTCAGGCGAGCAAACCGAGCGCTTGGCGCATCTCCAGAGGCTCTTCCTGATCGAGGCGGCCAAATACGACGTCTTGCCCCTGGATGATCGACGGATCGAGCGCTTCGATCCCGACCTCGCGGGACGACCGCGCTTGATCCAAGGCCAGTCACAGGTCCTGTTCGGCGGGATGGGACGACTCTCTGAGAATTCCGTGATCAACATCAAGAACAAGTCGCATTCGGTCACTGCGGTCATCGACATCCCCGAAGGCACGACCGCCGAAGGCGTCATCGTCGCGCAAGGCGGCGCATTCGGAGGGTGGACCCTTTACGTCAAGGAGGGCCGACCGGCGTATTGCTACAACCTAATGGGGCTGAAGCAGTTCAAGACATATTCGGAGTCGTCCATCTCCGCCGGCGAGCACCAAGTCAGGATCGAATTCACGTACGACGGCGGCGGCCTTGCCAAGGGTGGCGACGTCACGCTGTACCTCGACGGGAACAAGGTCGGCGGAGGGCGCGTCGATGGGACCGTGCCGATGGTGTTCTCGGCAGATGAGACGACGGACGTCGGCTCGGACACTGCGACGCCGGTCAGCGATGACTACGACCCGAGGACGAGCCGGTTCAACGGCCGCATCAATTGGGTCCAGCTCGACATCGAGGAGGCCGCTGAGGACCTAGACCACCTGATCACCCCGGAGGAGCGGTTTAAGCTGGCTATGGCTCGGCAATAGGGGGAATGGGATCGCGCGAGCAGCCGACCCGCCAGGGCCTCAAGCAGACGGTCATGGCCCGAGCCCGATGAATGATCGAGGGGCCGCCCAGGCGCCGGCCAAGGACATGGCCTGGATCCCGGGCGGCACGTTCGACATGGGCTCCGACGAGTTCTACCCAGAGGAGCGACCGGTCCATCCGGTCAGCGTCGATGGGTTCTGGATGGACGAGCATCCCGTCACAGTCGCCGATTTCCGTCGATTCGTGAAGGCGACCGGGTACGTCACCGTAGCTGAGCGCCCGTTGGACCCGGCCGACTTCCCGGGCGCCGACCTCGCGATGTTGGTCCCTGGAGCGCTGGTCTTCCATCGCACGCGAGGACCTGTCGACCTGGGCGACGTCCACAACTGGTGGGCCTATGTGCCCGGCGCCTCCTGGCGCCGGCCCGAGGGACCGGACAGCTCGATCGTCGGGCGTGACCGTCACCCGGTCACCCAGGTGGCCTTCGAGGACGCGGAGGCGTTCGCCACGTGGGCCGGCAAATCCCTCGCGACCGAGGCGGAATGGGAGTACGCGGCTCGCGGCGGCCTCGACGGGGCGCGTTTCGTATGGGGCGACGAGTTCGCCCCGAAGGGCCGGATGCTGGCGAACACGTGGCAGGGCGAGTTCCCGTGGCAGAACACCCTCGCGGATGGCTTCGAGGGGACGTCCCCAGTGCGCTCGTTCCCGCCCAATGGGTACGGCCTATACGACATGGCCGGCAACGTCTGGGAATGGACAGACGATTTCTTCGCTCCCCGTCACACCGACCCGGTCGAGCACGCGTGCTGTGCGCCGCACAACCCGCGGACGTCGTCACCGGAGGCGTCGTTCGGTGTGGGCCAACCCGGCGAGCACATCCCGCGCCGCGTGATCAAGGGCGGCTCTCATCTGTGCGCGCCGAACTACTGCCTGCGCTACCGTCCGGCCGCCCGCCAGGCCGAGACCGTCGACACGAGCACCGGCCACATCGGTTTCCGGTGCATGGTCCGGCCGTCGTGACCCGCGCCATGGTTCTCATGAAGGAGGACCCGTGACGTTCCACGAATGGATGGACACCGTGGTCAAGGTGTTCGAGATCGCGGGCGTCGCGGTGCTCGCGGTGGGTTCGGCGGTCGCGCTGGTCGGCGGTGGCTTGCTCGTTGCTCAGGGCAGACGCGCAGTCGCCTATCAGTCCGCGCGGCGGAACGTCGGCCGGTCGATCCTCCTGGGCCTTGAGATCCTGATCATTGCCGACATCGTCCTGACCGTGACGATCGATCAGACTCTCCAGAACGCGGCCATCCTCGGCATCATCGTGTTGGTCAGGACTTTCTTGAGTTTCTCGCTCGAGATCGAGCTGGAGGGGACGCTCCCTTGGCGGCGGCGTGCAAGCGGAGAAATGCCACCCACGGAGCTGTCGCGGACGGCCGACTAGAGCGAGAGCGTTCGACTCCGTGGGGCCGCTCGCCTGCGCGCAGGGCCAGCTGACCGTCGTCATCACGCGATCCCTCAAGACCATGACTACCTGCAATGCCTCGGACGCGGGGGGCCGCAGACTGATGCGAGGCATAGCTGTAGAGTGGACTGTGCCTGGGGGTACGGTCCCCCGCGAGTGCTCTCCGCGCGAGCGGAGCACCGGGTCGGAGGCCACGGAAAGGCATAGGACCCGGGCCACGTGGGGCCGTCGCCTCGAACGGGCCAGGACGGCAGCCCGACTGCAACGAGGAGGAGCCATGACTGACAGATCGCTCGATGAATTGGGACCCGTCGATTACCTGATCGTCGAGTTCCCGGCAGGCGCCCAGAACTTCACGGGCGAAGGGGCAGCAGAGCTCGTCAAGCTCCACGATGCCGGGATCATCCGGCTCATGGACCTGCTGATCCTGGCCAAGTCCGACGACGGTTCGGTCGAGGCCATGGAGCTGTCGGATCTCCCGGAGCTCGGGGAGCTGGAACGGATCGAGGCCCAGCTCGCCCAGACGCTGGCTGAAGAGGACGTCGCGCACCTGGCGGCTGCGATGGATCCGGGGAGCGTCGCCGGCGTCCTCATCTACGAGAACCTGTGGGCCGCACCGTTCGCATCGGCCATGCGTCGTGCGGGTGGGCAGTTGATCGCCAACGGGCGCATCCCGATCCAAGCCATGATCGCCGCCGTCGAAGCCGACGAAGCGCTCGAACCAGTAGGAGTTTGATATGCCGCTCGGAAGAGGTCGTGTCGGAAGGGTCGGGGTCATCGGCGCCCCTGTCGCCAAAGCGGCGGTCGTGGGTGCGGCTGTCTCACCCGGCAGATCACCCGTCGCCAAGGCGGCCGTCGTTGGCGCGGCGGTCTCACCCGGCCGATCACCTGTCGCCAAGGCGGCCGTCGTGGGCGCAGCAGTCACGCCAGGGCGCCGTGGTCGCTTCTAGGACTCCGACCGTGGCGAAGATCGCGCATCGCGCGAGCGCATCCTGCGGTCGTTGATTTGACAATCAGTGGGAAAATGTCCGGGCGCGCGGCCAACGCTCGGAAACTCGAGGGGGAGGAAGCTCGGGGGGCATAGAGATCGCGCCCGACACCCGCTCCAGACCGCGTACTCCGCACGTGCCCGGCATGCCGGTGATCCGTGTCCAGGCCAAGTCGGTTCCGCCCCCGGTGCGCGCCGGCAGTGTGGTTCGTCGTGAGCTCCTGGAACGACTTGCCGCCTCGCCCGCCACGGTCGTGTCGGTTTCGGCACCGGCTGGGTATGGCAAGACCACGTTCCTGGCCCAGGCCGCAGCGCGTGAACGGCGAGCAGTCGCCTGGGTCTCGCTCGACGCCCACGACGACGACCCGGCCATCCTCACCAGCCTCCTCGCCGCCGCGCTCCACCTCATCCGACCCATCGACGCGAAGGTCTTCAAAGCGATCGCCGCCCCGGCGATATCGCCGTGGTCCGCCGTCACCCGTCTGAGCAGCGCGCTGGAGCATCATCCGGCCGTCGTCCTGTTCGTCGATGACGCGGACTCACTCGCTCCCGGGCCGGCGGCGGACGTCCTCACAGCCCTACCCGATCTCCTTCCCGCCGGCTCACGACTGGTGCTCGCGAGCCGCGCATCGCCACCCATCGCGCTCTCGCGTCGGCGCGTCGCCGGGACCGTCCTGGAACTCGATCCGACGGATCTCGCCCTCGACGATCAGGAGGCGTTTGCCCTCGCCGAGGCGATCGGTCACGGGATCGACGAGGCGACCGCGTCCATGCTCAACCAGCAGGCCGAGGGCTGGTTGGCTGGGCTGTACCTCGGGCTCCTGGCGACATCCGACCGGCGCGAACTGACGACTCACGGCCTGACAGGGAACTCCCGCGCCATCGCTCGCTACCTCAGGTCCGAGATCCTGGAGCCGCTCGGTCCGGATCTTGTTGCGTTCCTGCGTCGGACGTCATTCCTGGAGCGGATGAGCGGGCCATTGTGCGATGCGGTCCTCGGACGGACAGACTCGGCGGTGATCCTGACTTCGCTCGAGAGTGCCAACCGCTTCATCCTTCCTATCGACGATCGCGGCGTGTGGTACCGCCAACACCACCTGCTTCGTGACTTGCTGCGGGCCGACCTCGAGGGCGACGACACCGACGACATCGCCCGACTGGCGACGAACGCCTCGATCTGGTTCGACGAGCACGGCTCCCCGGGAGAGGCCATCGACAACGCTCGACTGGCAGGGGACGAGACGCGCCTGGCGCGCCTGCTCGTGACCCACACGCAGACCGCCTTCAACGCCGGCAACACCGCGACCGTTCAGCGCTGGTTCGACGAGGTGGAGGCCGCTCCGTGGATGGTTCGCCATCCCGAGCTCGCGGTTATCGGGGCGATCTATTTCGCACTCGTCGGTGATCCACCGCGCGCGGGGCAGTGGATGCACATGGCGACCGCAACCGATGCCGCCGGACCGATGTCCGACGGAAGAGGTTCGATCCACGCCTGGCTGGCCCTGAGTCGGGCGATCATGGCCCAGAACGGGGCGGCGTCGATGCTGGCGGATGCCGCGATCGCCGTCGATCAGATCCCGTCGCTCAGCCCGTGGAGGACTGGTGCGCTCACTGTCCTTGGCATCGCCCACTACCTTGCTGGTGATGACCTGACCGCGGACGCGACCCTGGCGGAGGCCGACCGTGCTTCGATCCCGCCCGCTGCCGCGTCGGGCCGAGCGCTGGCCCTGGCCTACCGGGCGATCCTGGCGATCGAGCACGGTGAATGGGCGCGGGCCGGAGCACTGACCACAAGGGCGCGCGACATCGTCCTGCGCAACTCGCTCGACGAGCTCGCCCTGATGGGTCTCGTCTTCGCGCTGACTGCCCGCGTCGCGACACGCCGCGGGAACCGGATCCAGGCGGCCAACGACCAGGCCCACGCCCATCGGCTGCGGGCGGGGTTGTCCGTGGCCGTCCCGTGGCTTGCGGTCGGGACCGATCTCGAGCTCGCGCGCCTGGCCTTGGCGCAGTCCGACGCCGCCGCGACTCGGACCTTGTTGCGCGAGGCCAACGACATCCTGAGCGGGTTCCCGTCATTCGGCCGGCTCGCCGGCGATGTCGTGACCCTTCGAGAGCAGGCCGCCGCGGCCGCATCGGTCGTCGTCGGGGCGTCGGCGCTCACGGCGGCGGAGTTGCGCCTGTTGCCATACCTCTCGACCTATCTGTCGTTCCGCGAGATCGGAGAACGGGTCGGTGTGTCGGCGAACACCATCAAGAGCCAGACGATGTCCATCTACCGAAAGCTCGACGTGTCATCGCGCGGGGACGCGATCGCAAAGGCGGCGGCTGTCGGCCTGACCGATCCGTTGCGTGACCCTGGGTTCCGCGGCGATGGCCGGACCGCCGGGCCGGGCGCCCTCGACCAGCCGACCGAGCCGATGCCCTACGGGGATCACGACTCGGTCCCTCCCGCGACGACCGTGGAGCGGCAGTAGGGGGGCCGATCCTCCGAGCTCCGGCGGTGTGGCGTCACCCCAATGTGATGATGCCGCCCCAAGCGGTCGGTGGCCTGATGTCCATAGTGCGACGGCATCCGTCGCGTCTATGAGAGGTCCTCGCGGTGCGTGCTCACGAGGAGAAGCTCCGGCGCCTCTCGATGAACGACACGGAACGGGTCTTGCACCTGCCCCTTGTGGCGCTCGACAAGAAGACGCGGGCGATGCTCGATCTTGCCGTGCTGATCGCCCTCGATGGTCCGGCCACTGCGTTCGAGATGACGGCCGACGTGGCGATCGCGGCCGGCGCGACTGAGGATGAGCTCGTCGAGATCCTCATCGCGGCGGCACCGCTCGTTGGGACCGCACACGTCGTCGCGGCCGCGCCGAAGCTGGCGCTTGCCATCGGATACGACGTCGAGGCGGCGCTCGAAGGGCAAGGGCTCGAGGTGGCGCGTGACGAGCGAGTGCACTGACGTTTGTTGCAGTGTCCTGACCTCGTGCGCATCACCCGGGGCGGGTGATGCGCAGCAACGATAGTCCCCGAGACTTGGATTGGACACATCTGATACATCGAAGGTCATTCGATCGGAAGGAGCACAACGGTGAGCATCGGACCAGTTGAGTACGGGGTCGTCGCATTTCCCGGCAACAAGTTCAAGGGTGAGATCGCGCCTGCGCTCAAGGAACTCGTGGAGTCCAAGACGATCCGCATCATCGACCTGGCCTTCGTCCTCAAGGACTCGGATGGCGAGGTGACCGGCGTCGAGCTGGAGGACGCCGGTTCGGAAGTCTTTCGGGCATTCGAGACGATTACCCACAGCCGGGACGGGCTGATCAGTGATAACGATATGAAGGAGATCGGGGCGGCACTCGACCAGAACTCGTCGGCGCTCGTGATGGTCTGGGAGGACCTCTGGGCCACGAAATTCTCCGACGCAGTCCGAAACGCCGGCGGCGTCGTCGTGGATCTTCAACGTGTCCCGCGCGACCTTGTCGAGGCAGCGATCGACTATGCGAATGCACCGGTCGGCGCCGAAGCCTGATCCGGGTCAGCGATACACCGACAAGCAAGGAGTTCCACGACCATGATGAGACGACGCCGAGGACCAGGGCTCATTCGGATGGCGGCCGGGACCGCGGTCATCGCGGGGACCGCCGGTGCGGTCCGGCATCACCAGGAGCAGAAATATGCGAATCAGGCCGCGGAGCAGCAGGCTGAGCAGCAGGCGATCTACGATCAGGGCGTCGCTGCTGCGCAACAGGCCGCTGCGGCCGCTCCGGCAGCTCCGGCCATGGACCTGACGGCCGAGCTCCAGAAGCTGGCCTCGCTCAAGCAGGCCGGCGTCCTCAGCGACGAGGAATTCGCGGCGGCGAAGGCCAAGCTCCTGGCCTGACGTTCAGCCGACCATCCCATTTCTGCAGCCATGAAGGGCCGGCCCAACGCAAGCCGGCCCTTGACATCGGAGCCTGATCTCGTGATGGACGACCCCGGCCGCAAGGCGATCCAACCGAACCGCCGACACCATCGACCGACCGGCGTCGGCCGAACGCTGCTCGTCGCCCTCATCGGCGTCGCGCTGGCGGCCTCGGCATGTGACGGCGCGGTCCTCCCTTCTGGGCTGGGGTCGAACCTGCCATCTGGATTGCCGTCGCTGGGACCATTGCCAAGCCTGCCCGAGCGCTCCGAACGTCCCTCACCGGAACCCACCCCGGAGCCCACGGCCGAGCCGACTCCTGAGCCGACCGCCGAGCCCACCCCGGAGCCGACAAGGGCCCCCGCCGCGACGGTTACGGCGTCCCCGACCGCGCCGCCCACACCAGAGCCGACCCCGGCCCCGACGCCGGAACCGACACCTGTCCCAACGCCGGAACCGACCGCCGAGCCGACACCGGAGCCGACACCGAGCCCGACACCGAGCCCGACACCGAGCCCGACACCCAGTCCTTCAGCCAGCCCGACACCGGAGCCCTCCCCCGCGCCGCCGACCGAGCCGA
Organism: Candidatus Limnocylindrales bacterium; assembly: GCA_035717785.1. Lineage (GTDB taxonomy): Bacteria > Chloroflexota > Limnocylindria > Limnocylindrales > CSP1-4 > SPCO01. The sequence goes on along the minus strand of DASTIG010000082.1, from coordinate 209 downwards.
CGAGCGATGGCACGGTTCCGATCGTTTTGTTGTTGGTCCTCGCGCTTATAGCAGGCGGCGTCGCGATCTGGGCCATCCGGAGCCGAAGACCGCCGGGCGGTGCGCCACCGAGCGACGGTCTGGACTCGGTCGGAGCCGCGGGACCCCAAGGTCCCGATGACGACCTCGCTACCCTCGTAGGTCCCAGCGATGCCGACGCCGTGCCCGCA
>DASTIG010000081.1:0-27709 GCA_035717785.1 Candidatus Limnocylindrales bacterium | reverse complement strand
GTCCGTCCGAGGCTCGCGACACGGCCAGTCTCCTGTTCGCACTGGCCGTCGTGCTCTGGATGAGCGTCGGCTCGGGCGACACGTCGACGTTGCCCCTCGCCTCACTCGTGCTTCCGATCGTCGCGATGGCAGCGGCCCTCGGGACCCGGCAAGTGGTGGTGGTCGCGGGCGCTGTCGTCGTCGCAGCCCTGAGCGTGTATTTCATCCCGGCATTCAGCAACCCGACGGTGCGGCTCGGTCTCGTCGAGCGGGGTATCGCGCTCGGGGCCACAGCGGTCGTGCTGGCGGTCGGGACCCGCCGAACGATCTCGTCACTCGAACGGGCCGTCGAGCGCGCCAAGAGGGCGAGTGCCGGCATGCGGCGGCGGGCTCGACAGATGTCCGCGGTCGAAGCGGTCGGGCGGGTCCTCGCCGCCGACGGTCCGACGTCTGCCGCCCTCGACGAGGTCATGCATCTGCTCGTGACGCGCTTCGGCTACCGCTACGTCTCGATCTACACGCGCGACGGCGACCTCATGCGTCTCGGAGCCCAGCGCGGCTACGACGAGGTGATCGAGACGTTCGACGGCACGGTCGGCGTCGTCGGTCGAGTGATGCGGACCGGTGAGGCCGAGCTCGTCCGCGACGTCCTGAAGGACCCCGAATACCGGGCCGCGAGTCCCGACGTGCGCAGCGAGGTCAGCGTACCGCTGCGCGCGGGCGACACCGTCATCGGCGTCCTCAACATCGAGAGCGGCCAGGATGCGCCGCCCCTCGATGAGGGCGATCTGGACACGATGGTCCTCGTCGGGGACCGCGTTGCGGGGGCATTGGCGCTCGCACGCGAACGGGAGGCGTTGCGTGAGCGGGCGGCACTGTTCGCGAGGCTGGCCGCGTTCGGCAATTCCGTCACGGCGAGCCTCGACCTCGCGACCGCGCACGCGGCGATCGTCCGTTCCGTGGCCGAGGCGCTCCAGGCCGACATCGTGTCGCTGGTCCTGCGCGACCCGGCGACGGGCGATGACCGGATCGTCGCGATCAGTGGCGGCGACGAGCGCTACGTCGGCGTTCGGATCCCGCCCGGCGAGGGCATCACGTCGCAGGCGATGATCGAACGAAGGCTCATGTCGTCCGATGCGGTCCATCGGAGCTCGTTCCCATCGACCCTCCAGCGGGCCCGCGTCCAGGACGTGCTGGTCACGGCCGCCGTCCCTCTTGTGAACGAGGATTCCGTCGTCGGCGCGATCTGCGTCAACCGCCGGGACCTGGCGCGCCCCTTCACCGCACTCGAGCTCGAGGCCATGCCGCTCTTCGGTTCCCAGGTGACGCTTGCCCTGGCCAACGTGGACCTGCACGCGCGCGTTGCCGACGCTGCCATCCGCGACCCGCTGACGGGTCTCTGGAACCGGCGCCACCTCGAAGTCTCGACGACACGGCTGTTCGCGGCACGAGCGCGGCTCACGATGGACGACCGCCACCCGGTGGCGATCATCCTGTTCGACCTCGACCATTTCGGCGCCTTCAACAAGCAGCACGGCCACATCGTCGGCGACGCGGTCCTGCGGAACTTCGGCTCGATCCTGTCGGGTCGACTGCGGTCGAGCGATATCGTCGCCCGCTTCGGTGGCGAGGAGTTCGTCGCGATACTCGATGGCGCGACCGTCGAGGAGGCCCATCGCGTCGCAGACGAGATTCGACGCGAGCTGGAGTCGTGTAGGGTCACCGGGTCGGACGGCGAGCAGCTGCGCGCGACAGTGTCGGCCGGGTGTGCCTCGTTGGGTCCGGCCGTCGCCACGCTCGAAGCCTTGCTGGAGGTGGCCGACGTCGGTCTGCAGATGGCCAAGCGAGGCGGTCGCAACCAGGTCGTGGCTGCCTGACTCTCGTCTGGCACCCGTCCGCTAGGCTTCGCGAGCGATGCCCCTCATCGCGACGCAGGCCCTCACCAAGCACTATCCCGGCGGAGTCACCGCGCTCGACGACCTGACGGTCGAGCTCGAGCCCGGGATCATCGGCCTGGTCGGCGCAAACGGCGCCGGCAAGAGCACGCTCCTGCGGATCCTGCTGGGACTGCTGCCCCAGACGTCCGGCGAGGCGACCGTCCTCGGCTACGACGTGCGTCGGCAGGGCACGACCTTGCGCCGGTTCGTCGGCTACATGCCCGAGTCGGACTGCCTGCCGCCCGATACGACCGCGGCCGACTTCGTCGGCCAGATGGCACGACTGTCGGGCCTGCCCCGCTCAGCCGCCCGGGAACGAGCGGCCGAGGTCCTCCGTCACGTCGGTCTGTACGAGGAGCGCTATCGGCCGATCGGTGGCTATTCCACCGGCATGAAACAGCGCGTGAAGCTGGCCCAGGCGCTCGTTCACGGTCCGCGGCTGCTGCTGCTCGATGAACCGACCAACGGCCTCGACCCGGCCGGACGCGACGAGATGCTGGCGCTCGTCAAGCGGACCGGCACCGAGTTCGGGATCGCCGTCGTGGTCGCCAGCCACCTGCTCGGCGAGATCGAACGCGTCTGCGATCACCTCGTCGCGGTCGACGCCGGACGCCTCATCAAGTCGGCGCCGCTGACGACCTTCACCGAGCGCACCGGCGTGCTCGCTGTCGACGTCGAGGAGGGCGCCTCCGCGCTGGCCGATGCGCTCGTGGCGGCCGGACTGCAGGCAGTCGCAGACGGCCGCACCGTGCTCGTGGAGCTGGTCGACGACCGGCCGTGGGACATCGTGCGCGACGCCGTGGCAGACCTCGGCCTGCCGCTCGTCCGGATGGAGCAACGCCGCCGTGGCCTCGAAGAGCTGTTCCAGTGACCGCGCCCGCCGGCAACATCTACGACCTGGGCTACCGCGGCTACGACGGCCCGCGGTTCGGCCGTCTGACGGTCGCCCTCGGTCTGCTGCGCCAGACGCTTCGGGAGGCGTACGGCATCGGTCGTGGCGGGCGGGCCAAGGTGGCGCCATTCCTGCTGCTGATCCTGAACACGCTGCCTGCCCTGCTCGCCGTAGGGATCAGCGCGCTGGCGAGGCAGGCCGGCGCGGCAGACCTCCTGGACGAGGCCAACCCCATCCGCCACGACACGTACTGGAGCCTGACCTCGACGCTGGTCATGCTGTTCAGCGCCGCCCAGGCGCCCGAGCTGTTCGGGCGCGACCAACGCTATGGCGTCCTGCCGCTGTACTTCTCGCGGGTCCTGACCCGAGTCGACTACGCGCTCGCCCGGACCGGCGGTCTGTTCATCGCGATCCTGATCATGACCGTCGTGCCACAGCTCGTACTGACCGTCGGCGCGATCCTTGCCGCCGCGGACCCACTCACAGGCCTCGGCAAGGAGCTGCCGGAGATCCCGCGCTATCTCACGGTGTGCGTGCTCGGATCCGGTGTGTTCGCCGGCGTCTCGGCGGTCGTCGCGTCGTACACACCCCGACGCGCGTACTCGGTCGCGGCGATCATCGCGGTGTTCATCGTGCCGCCCATCGTGGTGGGCATCATCGCCGAGTTGTCGGTTCCCGATGTCGCCCGGGTCCTCCTCCTCGCGAGTCCGAGTGACGTCGTCGATGGGGTGAACGGCGCGATCTACGGGCCCCTCAGGATCGGCGGTGAGACGTTCATCATCGCCACGTTGCCCGGCTGGGTCTACATCGTCACCGCGCTTGCTTGGGTGTTCGGCTCACTGGCGGTCGTCGTGCGTCGGTACCTGACGGTCACGGTATGACCACCGTCGTCCCGGCCATCCAGCTCGATCACGTCTCGCGCTGGTACGGCAACGTCGTCGCCGTCAACGACGTGTCGTTCGCGCTGGGCTCCGGTGTGACGGGTCTGCTCGGTCCCAACGGTGCCGGCAAGACCACGCTGCTCCACCTGCTCGCGGGGTTGCTTGCGCCGTCGGCGGGCGTGGTCCGCATCGCCGGTCGGCCGGCGTTCGGCGATCCCTCGATCTACTCGATGGTCGGGCTCGTCCCGGAGCGGGAAGCCGTCCCGGGCTACGTGACCGGCCGCGAGTTCGTCCGGCTGAACGCCGAGTTGCAGGGGATCGACCGTGCGGCCACCGCCACGAACCGGGCGATCGGCACTGTCGAGATGGTCGACGTGGCCGATCGCCAGATACGGACCTATTCCAAGGGCATGCGCCAGCGCATCAAGCTCGCCGCGGCCCTCGTCCACGAGCCGCGGATCCTGCTGCTCGACGAGCCGTTCAATGGCATGGATCCCCGCCAGCGGCTGCACATGATGGAGCTGCTCCAGCGGATGGCCGCCGAGGGTCGGGCGATCCTGTTCTCGTCCCACATCCTCGAGGAGGTCGAACGGCTCGCCGAGGCCGTGCTGGTCGTGTATGCCGGCCGCCTCGCCGCATCGGGCGACTTCCGGTCCATCCGCCGGCTCATGACAGACAGGCCGCACCGGTTCACCATCCGCTCCTCCGACGACCGGATGCTCGGCGCGGCGCTGCTTGCCAACCCGGCCGTTTTCGGAGTCGATCTCCTCGATGGCCGGTTGGCCGTCCAGGCCAGCGACCTCGGCACATTCGCCCGGATCCTGGCGCCGATCGCGCGGGCCGCCGGCATCCGCCTGCTCGAGCTGACCCCGACCGACGACACGCTCGAGAGCGTGTTCAGCTACCTGGTCCGTCGATGAGGGCGTTCCGGGCCATCGTCGACCTGACGTTGCGCGCGCTGGTCGGCCGCCGCCGGACCCTCACGATCGCCCTCCTGGCCTGCCTGCCGGTGTTGGTCGGGATCCTCGTCCGGCTGGGCGGCGGGCGACCCGACGCGTCAGAGATCCTCGACACGCTCTGCATCCGAACGGTCGCCCCGCTCGTTGCCTTGGTCATCGGCACCGGCGCGATCGGGTCCGAGATCGACGACGGCACGCTTATCTTCCAGCTCATCAAACCGGTCCCGCGCTGGCTGACCGCGCTCGCGAAGACCGCGGTTGCCGCGTTCATCACGGCGGTTCTCGTCGTGCCGCCGATCATCGTGACGGGGCTGCTGTTGGGCGGCCTCGGCGCCGAGTCGGTCGGCACGACTGTCGGCTTCGCCGTGGCTGCTCTCGCCGGCGGGACGGCGTACGCCGTCGGCTTCACGGCGCTCGGCGCGCTCACCTCTCGCGCGCTCATCGTGGGACTCGGCTACACCCTCATCTGGGAAGGTGTCCTCGCGGGCCTCCTCGAGGGGACGCGCTTCCTGTCGGTCCGCCAGGCGACGCTCGGGATCGCCGCCGCGTCGACCGGCGAGGACGTCGGCGTCGTCGCGCTCGACCTGGCGACATCGGTCGGGATCATCGTCGTCGTGATCCTCGGCGGGATCGCCCTGACCGCCTTCTCTCTCCGCCGTTTCCAGGTGCGCGCCGCGGATTAGGCCCACTGCGAGCGGTGCTTGACGCCTGCTCCGCATGCCGACTAGCATCCGGGTGACAAGCGCACTTGCGCACGATCATCATGTCGCCTTGCGGAGTTGATGGAGCATGGATCTCGGCGCCTTTTCCACCGGCTTGCTGACCGGCCTGCGTGAGGGGGTCGAAGCCGCCCTCATCATCGCCATCATCTGCGCCTATCTGGCAAAGACCGGGAACCGCGACAAATTCCCGATGGTCTTCGCCGGCGCGGGAGTCGCGATCGCGCTGAGCGTCCTCCTCGGCATCGCCCTGTTCGTGACGGTGGGGGGTCTCGAGGAGCCGTACGAGCAGATCTTCGAGGCGATCACGCTGTTCGCGGCTGCCGCGGTCGTGACATGGATGCTGTTCTGGATGCGCCGCCAGGCACGCAGCGTGAAGGGTGAACTCCAGGCTGCGGTCGATCGAGCGCTTGACGACGGCTCCGTGATCGCCCTCACCGTGCTGGCGTTCGTCGCCATCATCCGCGAGGGTCTCGAGACGTCACTGTTCCTCGTCGGTCAGGCGAACTCCGCGGATCTGGGCGCCCCGTCGGTGCTCGTCGGGGCGGTGATCGGTCTGGTCATCGCCGCGGTGCTGGGTGTCGGTTTCTACCAGGGCTCGCGCCGGCTCAACCTCGCCACGTTCTTCCGCTGGACGGGCGTCGCCCTGATCTTCATCGCGGCTGGACTCCTGTCGGTCGGCGTCCACGAGCTCATCGAGATCGGCGTGATCCCGTTCGGGACGCAGACGCTGTTCGATCTGTCGGGCGTACTGCCGCATAGCGCGGACGGCGGCAGCGTGCTCGGCCAGTTCCTCCGAGCGCTGTTCGGCTACTCGGCGACGCCCGAGGTCACGACCTTCGTCGTGTGGCTGACCTACGTCGTGGTGGTGCTCTACCTGTTCCTCCGGCCGACACGCCCGGCCGTGGCCCAGGTCGCGGGCTCGCCGGCTGCGGCCGCTCGGTCCTGACTCAGAGCGGGAGCAGCGAGTCCATCTCCGGGACGATCGCGTCCAGAGAAGCCAGGTAGATCGTGCCGAGCACGAGGCTGAAGACCCCGGCGATCAGGCCGACGACGACGTAGATCCGTTCGCGGGTCTGGCTGGCCACGAAGCCCACCGAGGTCAGCACCACGATGGCGAGGTTCGAGATCAGCAGGCCGATCACGAACGCGAGCAGCATCGGGATCCCGAGGCCCGCGCTGGCCGCCCCACCGACGGCTGTGATGAGCAGCACCTGGGTGCCGGTCTCGGCGCCGATGCCGTGGATCATCCCGACGCCGAACGCGGTCCTCGGGCCGTACGAGCTCATCTCGAGCGGTTCGACGTGCTCGTGGCCGTGGAGGCGAGCGCCGAACCGCCGCCAGGCGTAGCGCACGCCGTCGAACACGAGCATCCAGCGGCTCCGGAGGCGGAACGACTCGCCGCCCCGGGCGTAGCGATAGACGGAGTAGAGGACCCACAGGCCGAGGCCGACGAGCGTCAGCCCGACGATGCGTCCCATGATCGGGTCGAGCCATTCAGGCAGGAGCGCGCCGAACGACAACGCGGCGATGCCGATCGCCACGACCACCAGCCCGTGCCCGAGTGCATATAGCGTCCCGAGCCGGACGGCGTCGAGCTGTTCGCGCCCGAATCGCGCGGGTGCCGGCACGCCGCCGCGCAGCGCAGGAGCGAGTGTCGCGGCACCCGGCCCGGCGTCGTGGGCGTGCTTCTCGAGCGAGCCGCCGTGACCGTGGTGGTCGCCGCTGACCGATCGATGCTGCTCTTCGTGCGCGGCCTCGGCGACGCCGGCCGCGGCGGTGGTGCTGGTGATGTCGGTGATCGCCGCGATGTGATCCCAATCGATCCCGTGACGGATGCCGAGGGCGAGGCCCGTGACGAGCACGCCGATGCCGGCGGGTGTCGCTACGGCGGTCAAGACATCGAGCACGCGTCGTTCCTCACGGCGGGGCGGATAGGGTACCGCGAGAAGCGGCATATCGCAACAAGTTGCATCTGCAGCGAATGGCGCTTGTGCACCCTATACTGCGCACGATGCGCGCGACGGGATCACCTCCTGACTGGACTCGGGACGTCGGCCGGCCCTGGGCCGGCATCCCGGACGAGCTGCGGGCGCGCGGCCTGCGCTGGACGCCGCAGCGACGGATCCTCGTCGAGGTCCTGTCGCAGACCGACGGTCACGTGACCGGCGCGGAGCTCGTCGATCGCTGTCGTGCCCTCGATCCCGACACTATCCCATCAACGGTCTATCGCACGCTCGACGTCCTCGAGCAGATCGGCGTCCTCCGCCATAGCCACGGGGCTGACGGGCGCGAGGAGTTCCACGTCCTGCCGGCGGCCGAGCACGCCCACCTCTTCTGCCGGGTGTGTTCCGGCGCGTGGGAGCTCGCGCGCGACGATCCGGCAGTCGTCGCAGCTGTCGACGGTGTTCGCGACGAGCACGGATTCACCATCGACGTTCCCCACCTGACGCTGACCGGCGTCTGTGCGAGCTGTCGGGCGAGCGAGGGCGATGCCTGAGCTGACCGTCAACCTCGTCGAGCGGTTCTACGCGATCCTGGCGATCGCCGCGATCGTTTTCATGGTGGTGGTCTGGGGCCTCAGGCTCCTGGCCATCGGGTCTGATCGGGCACTCGACGCGTATGCAGGGCTCGCGCGCCTCGTCCAGCCTCGAGCGATGGTCGCGGCCTGGATCGTGGCGCTCCTTGCCACCGCCGGCAGTCTCTACTTCTCGGAAGTGGCGCGCTTCACGCCGTGCACGTTGTGCTGGTATCAGCGGATCGCGATGTACCCCTTCGTGGTGCTGTTCGGCGTCGCGGCGCTCCGCCGCGAAGATCGGGCGCCGACCGGAGCTGCGGCCCTGGCCGCCGTCGGGGCGCTGATCGCCGCGTACCATGTCGTGCTCGAGTGGATCCCATCGCTCGACAGCGGCGCATGTGCTGTCGCGGCGCCGTGCACCTTCGTCTGGTTCCGCGCCCTCGGCATCTTCAGCCTGCCGACCCTGGCACTGACCGCCTTCCTGCTGATCCTCACCCTGACCCTCGTCCGGGACCCGGACGAGGCAGAACGACGGAGAGACTGATGACATCGAGCCCCGGCGATCGCCGCGCCCGCCGCGAAGCCCAGCGCGCAGAAGCCCGCCGCGGGACAGCCCGCCGCGCACCCGCCTCCCGGTGGCTGCTCCCCGGGCTGATCGCGGCGGCCGTCGTCGTGGCTGCGATCCTGGCCATCGTCCTGCCCGGAATTGGGACGCCGCCCGGCGGCGCGAGCTCATCCGTGCCGCCGTCGGCGAGCGGTGCCCCGGGCGGATCGGGGTCAGGAGCGGCTGCCGAGGCTCCGACCATCACGGGTACCCCGCTCGCGACGTTCGAGGGTGCGGACGGCGATCCCGCCGTCGGGCAGCCGGCGCCAGAGGTGATCGGCAAGGACTTCACCGGCAAGCCCGTGACGATCGCGGCCGACGGGCGCCCGAAGGTCGTCGTTTTCCTCGCCCACTGGTGCCCCCATTGCCAACAGGAAGTGCCAGTGATCCAGGCGTGGGTCACCGCGGGAGGCGTGCCGACAGGGGTCGACCTCGTGTCGGTCGCGACAGGGATCGACCCATCCGCGCCGAACTACCCACCCGAGGCCTGGCTGGCACGGGAGGGCTGGACGGTCCCGGTCATCGTCGACCCGACCAACAGCGTCGCCGCCGCGTACGGCCTCAGCGCATACCCGTTCTGGGTCTTCATCGGCCCCGACGGGAATGTCCGGGCGCGCACCACCGGCGGGCTGGCGACCGCCGACCTCGAGGCGCTCATCCGCGGTCTGACCGGAGGCTGACCATCCGGCGGTCGTCGTGGCGCACGGCCCGAGTGGCCGCGCGCGGCCTACTCGCCGCCGAGCGGGACCCCCACGATGTTGAACCCGCCGTCGACGTGGATGACCTCGCCGGTCACGGCACTCGAGAGGTCGGACGCGAGGTAGACCGCCGTCTTGCCGACGTCCTCGATGGAGATGTTCGAGCGCAGCGGCGCGACATCGTCGAACGCGCCGTACATCTTCTTGAACCCGGCGATGCCTGCGGCCGCGAGCGTCCGGATCGGACCCGCGCTGATCGCGTTGACGCGCACCCCGTCCGGGCCCAGGTCTGCGGCGAGGTAGCGGACCGAGGCCTCCAGCGCAGCCTTGGCCACGCCCATGACGTTGTAGTTGGAGACGACCTTCTCGGCGCCGTAGTAGGTGAGCGTCAGCACGGAGGAGCCTGGGCGGAGAAGCGGCCGCGCGCCCCGGGCAAGAGCCACCAGCGAATAGGCGGACACGTCCATGGCCAGCGCGAACCCGTCGCGCGACGTGTTGACGAAACCCCCGGCCAGATCTTCGCGCTTCGCGAATGCAAGGGCATGGACGAGGATGTCGAGATGGTCGGATGTCTCGCCCCAGCGACGGAAGACGCGCTCGATATCGGCGTCCGACTGGACGTCGCACGGCTCGACGAAGGTCGACCCGATCGACTCCGCGAGCGGCCGGACGCGCTTCTCGATCAGGCTCTCGATCGACGAGAAGCCGACGGAGGCGCCCTCGGCGTCGAGGGCCTTGGCGATGCCCCACGCGATCGAGTGGTCGTTCGCGACGCCGAAGACCAGCGCGTTCTTGCCCTCGAGCAGACCCATCTGGCACCTCCGTTCCGATAGGCTTCCATCATGCCCCACCGCTCCCGCCCGCCGACCGACCTCGGCGCGGCACTCACCGGCGTGCGGGCCCTGCTGCTCGACCTCGACGGCGTCATCGTGTTGGCCGGCCAAGCCATCCCCGGTGCGACCGACGCCATCGCCGAACTTGAACGCCGGCGGATGCCCTACCGGATCGTCACGAACACGTCAGCGGTGAGCCGGGAGACGCTCGCGCGCTGGTCGGCCAAGTTGGGAGCCCCGATCCCCGCCTCTCGTTTCGAGTCGGCGCTCTCGGCGTCCTCGGCCTGGACGGCGCGTCGTTTCCGGGATCAGCCGCTCTACGTGCTCGCATCGGACGACGCCCGGACCGAATTCGCAGGACAGCGGCTGCTGACCCACGAGGAGGCCGGCAAGCGTGGCGCGACCGCGGCGGCCGTTGTGGTCGGGGACTCGCCCGAGGACGCGACCTATGACAACCTCAACCGGGCGTTTCGCCTGATCCTCGACGGTGCGGTGCTCATCGGCATGCATCGCAACGCGTGGTGGCTGACCCCCGAAGGTCCGACCCTCGACTCAGGCGCGTTCGTGACCGGGCTCGAGTTCGCCACCGACCGGCCCGCCACGATCGTCGGCAAGCCGTCCGCGGCTTTCTTCTCGCAGGGTGTCCGCGACCTCCGCCGCGAAGCCGGTCGCGACCTCGCCCGGAGCGACATCGCGATGGTCGGCGACGACGTGCGCACCGACATCCGGGCCGCCCAGCGAGCCGGCCTGCGTGGAATCCTCGTCCTGTCCGGGAAGCACGGCGAGGCCGACATCGAGGTCGCCGCCAACGAGCGAGGCGGGCGCCGGCCCGACGCCGTGGCGCCCGACCTGGCCGCTGTGGTCCGGGCGCTCGGCTAGCCCGTACGAGGAGATCGTCATGTGGGGCTCCCCGTTCTCGACGACACGACCGATCTGGCTCAACGTGCTTCTCGGAGCGGCGTTCGGAGCCGCCGGGCAGATCCTGGTCGCGGGTGGTCTCGTTGCCGGTGCCGGCTGGTCCGGTCCCGTCGTCACGCTGTTGGCCCCAGCCGCGATCGCGGTCGTCGCGGCGCTCGTGATCCGCGCCGGCTGGGGGGCGACCGGGTATGCCATCGGCTTCATCCTCGCGGCGCAGCTCGGCCCGCTCCTGTTTCGACCATCACGACGCCGCAGACCGTCGACCTGGTGCTGAGCCTTGTTGCCGGGCTCGTCGGCTACGCGGTGGGTGCCGGGATCCTGCTCGCCCCGTCGATGCCCGAGTTCACGCCGCCGACACCAGTGGACCTAGCGCGTTTCGAGGCCGAGGCGAGGGGCCAGCTGCGCGGCATCGATCCCGACGCGCCCGGTGCGTTCGAGCGCGCGACCGCGGTGCTCGCCCGGGTCAACCAGCAGCTCTCGATGTACTCCCCGTGGGGGCCGGGGTCGACGACGACCAGCGATCGGGTCCTCCGGCGAGTCTGCTCGAGCTGCAGGCGGAGCTCGCCGAGACGGCACGGACCGCGGCGATGAAGGCCGGCGCGCGGCGGGTGACGATCACGATGAGCGAGGGCATCCACGTCGAGGCCGTGTTCGGCGATGCTTCTGCGGGCGACGATGGCCAGCCGCCGCGGCCACTCGACGTAGACTGACGGGCCACGCTGCTGACCCACCGACGAACGAGGGATCCGCTATGACGTCCGAGGCCAAACCTCGCATCAAGGTCACGTACGCCACATTGCGTGCCGACAACGAGGATCTGCATTCCGGCTTCGAGGAGGCCGCGACCAAGGTCCGCGGCGAGCTCGGCGCCATCCACCGGAACTACGTCGATGGCGCCAGGCGGGACGGGGTCGGGACGTTCGAAGCCCGCTCGCCGATCGATACGGAGATCCTCCTCGGGACGTTCGCCAGCGGCTCGCCGTCGGACATCGGCGAGGCAGTCACAGCGGCGCGCCGTGCCCAGCCCGCCTGGGCCGCAACCCCGTGGCGAGAGCGCCTGGAGATCCTTCGTCGCGCGGCGGAGCTGATCAGCGACCGACTGTTCGAATATTCGGCGGCTATGAGCTACGAGGTCGGCAAGAACCGCATCGAGTCGCTCGGCGAAGTCGAGGAATCGGCCGACCTCATCCGCTACTACGCGCAGACGATGGAGGACAACGACGGGTACGACCACCCGATGGGCAACCTCGGGGATACGTCGGTCCACACCCGCTCGATCCTGCGGCCGCACGGCGTGTTCGCGGTCGTGAGCCCGTTCAACTTCCCGATGGCACTCGCGACCGGGCCGTCGAGCGCGGCGATGATGGCCGGCAACACGGTCGTGATCAAGCCGTCGTCGGCGTCGCCGTTGTCGGCGCAGAACATGCTCCAGGCCTACATCGACGCGGGCGTGCCGAAGGGCGTGGTCAACCTGGTGATGGGCCCGGGCGAGACTGTCGGCCAGGCGCTCCAGGACCACCCCGACATCGATGGCATCGTCTTCACCGGCTCGTATGCGGTCGGCATGCAGCTGTTCCGGACGTTCAGCAAGACGTGGCCGCGCCCGTGCATCGTCGAGATGGGTGGCAAGAACCCGGCGATCGTCACGCGGTCGGCCGATCTCGACGAGGCGGCCGAGGGGATCATGCGCTCGGCATTCGGGTTCGGCGGCCAGAAGTGCTCGGCGAACTCACGGGTCTACGTCGAGCGACCGGTCCACGATGAGCTTGTCCGGCTGCTGGTCGAGAAGACGGAGTCGATCGTGATCGGCGATCCGATCGCCCGCCAGAACTGGCTCGGCCCGATCATCGATCAGCGGGCTGTCGATCGCCATCAGCAGGCGGTGAGCGAGGCACGGCGCGACGGCCAGGTGCTGATCGGCGGGGAGCGCCTTGACGACGGCGACCTGGGCCGTGGCTTCTACGTCGAGCCGACTGTCGTCGGTGGCCTGCCGGCGGACCACCGCGTGTTCCGCGACGAGTTCTTCGCGCCGCTCACCGCGGTCCACGCGGTCGACTCATTGGACGAGGCGCTGACGCTCGCGAACGACACGATCTACGGGCTCACCGCAGGCGTCTACAGCGAGGACAAGGACGAGGTGCAGACGTTCCTCGACCGGATCCAGGCCGGGGTGCTGTACGTCAATCGGCGTGCCGGAGCGACGACCGGTGCGTGGCCGGGCACCCAGGCCTTCGGCGGATGGAAGGGCAGTGGCTCGACCGGCAAGGCCGGTCTGTCGATGTACTACGTCGCACAGTTCCTGCGGGAACAGAGCCACACCGTCGTCGACTAGGGTCCGCGACCTTCAGGCGTGCTTCGTGGACTGCAAGTCAGGCCCGAAGACCTGAGTGGCGCCGTCTAGGTCGGGATTTCGTGCGTAGCTAGCACGTCTCGGGGGCAGGGGCGCTCATCACCCGTATCTGGCAAGACTTGCGCCCAAGGACCGTTGTGGCCGATCCGCCTGCGGATTTCGGGCAAGACTTGCGTCCACTGCCGACTTATGGGTCAGAGATCGCTCATAGAGCCACCATCGACGCGGACATGGGCCGTAACGGTCCCTGGGCGAACGTTCTGGCACGTTAGGGCTGGGTCGAAGGCTGGCGGAACCTCGCCGGGGCCAGCGGTGTATTGGCACTGCAGACAAGGAGATACACCGCATGACGCGCCGATCCATCGCCGCAACCGCATTGGGCCCGTTCCTGCTCCTGGTCGCCGCGCTCGCGGCCCCGGCGGCCCAGGCGGGTGGCGGCTGTCACGGGAACGATGGCAGCGTCTACACGGAGGGCGACGGCAACACCGTCATCCGGATGGACGTGTGTAGTTTCTCGCCGACCATCGACCGCGTCCCGATCGGGGCGACCGTCCGGTTCCTGAACACCTCGAACGTCGAGCATGCGGTCGTCGGGCGCGCGGGAACATTCGCGAGCCAGATCCTCGCGCCCGGTGCGGAGTACTCGAGCAAATTCGTGGCCGCAGGGACGTACCCGTTCTCGTGTCCGCTGCATCCGGGGATGGTCGGGGCGATAGTCGTCGGCGGGGCAGCGGCCGCACCTGCCGCGACCGCCGCATCTGACCCCGCCGTGACAGCGCCTGATGCGCAGGCTGTGTCCGCGACCACGACTACCGGGACCGACCCCGCACCGCTCGCCGCCGCGGCCCTGGCGGGGCTCGGGCTCGGTGCCATCGTCGGCGTCTTCGGCGCGGGATTGATCGCGACCCGACGACGCCGATCGGCGGACTGACAGCACGCTTCGAAGCCAGCTGGCGCTCGGCTATACTCCGCCGCGAGTATCCACTCTGCATACTTGCTATGCAGCCGAGCATGCCCGAGGTGACCCTTGTCCACGGCCGCGCGGATCGCCGGTGATCGCCCCGTCCCCGACATCGTCACGGAGCTCCCGGGCCCCAAGGCCCGGGCTCACGTCGCCTACGACGAGACGTGGACGTCGCCCAGCCTTCCTCGGGCTTACCCGATCGTCCCAGTCCGGGGCGAGGGGCTGACCGTCGAGGACATCGACGGCAACCTCTTCCTCGACTTCGCCGCCGGGATCGCCGTCAACTCAACGGGCCATTCGCACCCGGAGGTCGTAGCGGCGATCAAGGAGCAGGCAGCCGAGCTCATCCATTTCTCCGCGGCCGACTTCTATCTGCCGATCTACGCGGAGGTCTGTCAGCGCCTGGCGGAGATCGCACCGATCGACGGGCCGGCGCGCACCTATCTCGGCAACTCCGGTGCCGAGGCGGTCGAAGCGGCGATCAAGCTCGCGCGGTTCGCGACCAAGCGTCCGTATATCGTCGCCTTCCTCGGGGCGTTCCACGGCCGAACATACGGGGCGGTCTCGCTGACGGCGTCCAAGGCCAAGTACCACGCGGGATTCGGACCCCTGTTGCCTGGTGTCTTCCACGCACCGTTCGGCCGGGTCGAGGACCTGCGTTGGTTCGACGAGGTCCTGTTCGACAAGCTCGCGCCCGCAGATGAGGTGGCCGCGGTCATCGTCGAGCCGATCCAGGGCGAAGGCGGCTACGTTGTCCCGGAGGACGGCTTCCTCCAGGGCCTGCGTGAACTCTGCGATCGCCACGGCATGCTGCTCATCGCCGACGAGATCCAGTCCGGAGCGGGTCGGACGGGGAAGATGTGGGCGATCGAGCATTGGGGTGTCCGGCCCGACATCGTCCTGACCGCGAAGGGCATTGCCAGCGGGATGCCGCTCGGCGCGATGATCGCGCGCAAGGACCTGATGGAGACGTGGGGCCCCGGCGTCCACGGCTCGACCTTCGGCGGCAACCCCGTCGCCTGTGCTGCGAGCCTCGTCACGATCGACCTCCTCGAAGGCGGGCTCATCGCGAATGCCGGGGCCCGGGGCGATCAGGCGATGACAGGCCTTCAGCCGCTGATCGGGCGGTTCGATGGGCTGGTCCGTGATGTCCGCGGTGTGGGCCTGATGCTCGGCGTGGAGTTCGACACTGCCAAGCACGCCGATGAGGTCCAGTGGGCCTGCTTCCAGCGCGGGCTGCTCGTGCTCGAAGGCGGTGTCTCGAGCGTCAGGATGTCGCCCGCGCTGACCGTCAGCGAGGTCGAGATGGCCACGGCGCTCCGGATCTTCCCCGAGGCCGTTGCCGATGTCGCGGGAGACGATCGAGCGGTTCTTGAGGCGGCCACGGATGCCGGCGCCATCAGCGGGGTCGAAGCCGCCGGATGACCTCGAAGCTCGCGTCGATGCGCGACGCGGTTGCCGCCCTGGTGCGGGACGGGGACACCGTCGCGATCGAGGGCTTCACCCACCTCATCAGCTTCGCCGCCGGGCACGAGATCATCCGGCAGCGCAAGCGCGATCTGACGCTGGCCCGGCTGACACCGGACGTCATCTACGACCAGATGATCGCGGGCGGCGTCGCCAGCAAGCTGATCTTCAGCTGGCTCGGCAATCCGGGCGTCGGCGGGCTCGGCGCGATCCGTCGGCGGATCGAGGGCGACATCCCGGATCAACCCCTCGCGATCGAGGAGTACAGCCACTTCGGGATGGTCTGCCGCTACACCGCCGGGGCGATGAACTTGCCGTTCTTCCCGCTCCGCTCGTACTTCGAGACCGACCTTCCCGTCGTCAACCCCCTCATCCGACAGATCTCGTCGCCGTACGACGACGGCGTCGTCTACGCCGTCCCGCCGCTCAAGCCGGATGTCGCGATCGTCCATGCTCAACGCGCGTCGGTCGGTGGCGACACCCAGGTGTGGGGCTTGCTCGGTTGCCAGAAGGAAGCCGCCTTCGCTGCCGATCGGGTCATCGTCGTGGTCGAGGAGGTCGTCGACGAAGCGGTCATCCGCGCGGACCCGAACCGGACGGTCATCCCCGGCCTGATCGTGGACGCCGTCATCGTGGAGCCGTGGGGGGCGCATCCATCGTACGTCCAGGGCGCCTACGACCGCGACAACCGGTTCTATCTCGACTGGGATCCCATCACCCGCGACGAGGAAGCCGTCCAGGCGTGGTTGCGCGACTGGGTCTACGACCTCGACGGCCGCGCGGCATACCTCGAGAAGCTCGGCTCGGAGCGGGTGGCGGCACTGCGCCCGACCGAGTCGGCCCCGTCGGGCTCAGTCGACTACGGGACATATCGATGAGCGACGGCCTCATGATCCTCGTGGCCGGCCCGTACCGCTCGGGCACCGACGGCGATCCCGAGCGCATCGCGGCCAACGTCGAGGCGATGACGCGCGTCTCGCTGGCGCTATATCGGCGCGGCCACCTGCCCGTGATGGGCGAATGGTTCGCGCTGCCCCTCATCGAGCAGGCCCTCGCGCAGGGCGAGGCAGGCGATCCCGACACCGAGATCTTCCATCCGATCGCCGAGCGCGTCCTCGAACGCTGCGATGCCTGTCTGCGCATCGGAGGCCCGTCAGAGGGCGCGGACCGGATGGTCGCGACTGCGCGGAGGCTCGGCAAGACCGTGTACACCTCTGTCGGGGACGTGCCGTGACGGATGTGCACGTGGTGACCATTCGGGAGGCTGGGGAGGTCGTTGTCCTCGCTCGTGGGCATGTCATGCACCACATCGGCAACGAAGGTCGCTCGCGGCGACTGACGGTGCGTCCCGTGCACAGGATCGGCGTCGGAGCCATGCTCGATGCCCGATACGGTCATGTGGTGCACACGTGAGCCGGCGATGACCGATCCGGCCTTCAGCAAGTCCGAGATGATGATCGTGGCCGCGGCGCGGGCCCTCGAGGGCCAGCGGGTCTGCTTCGTCGGCGTGGGCCTGCCGAACATCGCGGTCAACCTCGCGCAGCGCACGGTCGCGCCCGATATCGAGCTGGTCTACGAGGCGGGCGTCTTCGGGGCGCGCCCCCAGCGGCTGCCGCTCAGCATCGGCGACCCGACGATCGTCACCGGGTCGACCGCCGTGGTCAGCATGCTCGAGCTGTTCGGCTATTACCTCCAGGGCGGCTTGATCGACGTCGGCTTCCTGGGCGCCGCCCAGATCGACCGCTTCGGGAACATCAACACCACCGTGATCGGCAGCTACGACCACCCTCGTACGCGGCTGCCCGGTTCCGGAGGTGCATGCGAGATCGCGATCAACGCCCGTCAGGTGTTCGTGATCATGCGCCAGTCGGCGCGCTCGTTCGTCGAGTCGATCGACTTCCGGACGTCGCCCGGGAACCTCGGCGGGGCCGAGGAGGCGGAGCGCATCCGCCGCGAAGGCGGCTGGCTGGGGCGCGGCCCGACGGTGGTCGTGACCGACCTGGGCATCTATCGGTTCGACAACAGCGGCGAGATGCGGCTGGCGTCGCTCCACCAAGGGGCCGCCCTGGACGAGGTGCGGGCGACCATCGGCTGGGACATCGCTGTCGCCGACGACCTCGGCACGACGCCGGCGCCGACCGATGAGGAGCTATTGCTGATCCGCGAGGAACTCGACCCGGGCGGCGTATACACGCGGTAGCGCCGCTAACTCTGCCGCGGCGCCCGCGGCGCCCGCGGCGTCAGGCCGCCTTCTCGAACGCGACCAGGAACTCGAGAGCGCCCTCGTCCGCGATCGAGAGGATGAACCCGCCGACGTTCGGCGCGGTGATGTCGAAGTCGGCCAGCGGGAAGGTCACCGACCCCGCGACCTGGATCCGCCCATCGGTGAGTTGCGCCTGGGCTGGGATCTCGACGGCCTTCGTGACGCCGTGGAGCGTCAGGTCGCCGACCAGCGTGATGTCGGTGGCCGTGCCGGCGAGCGCGGCGGCGGGAACATCGACGGGTTGGGTCACCACGAATGTCGCGGTCGGGAACTGGTCGGTCTGGAGGCCCTCGGTCCGCAGCCGGTTGTCACGCCGACTCTCGTCCGAGGTGATCGTCGTGGTGTCGACGTTCAGGGTGCCGGCCGTCAGCCGTGCACCGTCCCCAGCCGCCTCCACGGTGATCGATCCCGTCACGTCGGACGTGCGGCCGACCGCGTCGGATTCGGCCGGGAGGTTGGCGAGCTGTTCCCGCACCCGATAACCGGCGACACTGTCGGAGCCGACCTGCCACTCGCCGGCGACGCCCGTTTCGGTGCCGGGCGCAGCGCTCGCCGCGTCCTGGCTCGCAGCCGGCGCGCTGGCAGCTGGCGGCGTGGACGTCTCGGTCGGGAGGGCGAGTGCGGCGACGCTGTCCCCGCGAAGGACCTGGTCGTAGGCGATGTAGCCGCCGACCGCGAGGGCGCCGACCCCCAGCAGGGCGAGCGCGATCGTTCGGGTTCGGGTCACGGGAGGGCCTCCGGAGGGTGGCGGACGTCTGCGCCGTCGACCGGAGATTCTCAACAAAACCTGAGAACGCGCTGAGAGGCGCGATGGCGCAGAGCTACCAGGGCAACGCACCGAGCAGACGGTCGAAGCCGCCCTCGCCGACCCAGCGCTCGACCTCGCCGGTCGCGACATCGAGTCGGGCGATCCGGCCACCGGTCCGGGTGAGCGCGAACAGCGTCGTGCCATCCGGGGTCAGGGTCAGCCCGTCGATCGCGGTGCCCGTCAGGTAGCGCTGCTGGACGTCCAGGTCCGCGGCGCCGAGCCGGACGATGCCGCCCTCGCCCGCAGCGAAGACGCTCGCGCCATCGGGCGCGGCGATCACCCGTCGATCGGCGGGGCCGAGCTCGCCGTGTCCGAACTTCGCGAGGCCGACCGCGGCGACCGCCGATGGCTTGAAGTCCACGCTCCGCTTGACGCTCAGGTCGGCGTTGATCTCGACCGCGATCCCGAGCGTCGCGTTGACCGCGAGGTCGCTCTTGCCGGCGCCGAGGCTGACGATGCCCCAATCGGCAGCGGCCTCGACGTCGTCGAAGCCACGGGTCGGCAGGTCGATGCAGATGGCCCACGCCTCCTTGCTGGACAGGGCATGCACGAACGGATACTCAGCTCCGCGGTAGAGGGTCATCACTATGCCGTCGGCGCGGCGCACCTGGTCGACCGGCCAGCCGGCCATCTCTTCGTCGATGTTGCGCTTGTCGACGATGATCGCGTCCCGCATCCGGCCCGTGGCCGTCTCGACCGCGCGGACCTGGTAGCGCGCCTCGAGCGGACCGGGCACCTGCTCGGCGACGTACAGGAGCGTGCCGTCGGGCGACAACGCGTCGTAGTCGAAGGCGCCTTCGAGCTCGATGATCCGTGGCGGGTCGGCCAGCCCGAGGCGGCCATCCACGACCGCGAAACGACTGACGGTGCGGTCACTGCCGGCTGCGCCGTGCTCGGCGTCGGCCTCGACCAGGACGATCGTCGAGCGGTCGGCCGACACACCACCCGGGATCGGGTCGAGGCCGACGGTCGGCAGCCGCCAGCGGCCGTCGATGTCCTGTGTCGAGCCACCGAAACCCGGCTGGACGACGAGGTTCTGGATGCGTGTCGTCTTGTCGCCCGGGGTCGCCGTCAGGACGTGCCCCCAGGTGTCGTCAGGAGCGCCGACCGGCAGCTCGAAGATGTTCTCGAGCGTGCTGTCGAGGATGACCCGGAGCGTGGGTTTGGTCGAGTCGCTCACGATCAGCCACGCGTCGCCGGCCGAGGCGGTGAGTGCCGCGCTAGCGCTCGGTGCCTGCGTCGCTGGTGCGGTCGAGGGCGAAGCGCGTGGAGGCGTCGAGACTGTGGCCGCCGGGGTCGAGCAGCCGACGAGCGCCACGAGCCCGATGGCCGGGAGCCAGCGGACGGACGACCTGGTGGATGACATCTGGGTTGATCCTCTGGGTGGATGGTCGACGTGTACCACCTACACCTCGCTTCGGTCGCCGGTTCCCGGGCGCAAGTCGCTGAGACGCACGCGTTTCGGTCTACTCGATCGACTCGGCGATCTCGATGGTGGCGTCGCGCCCAAGCGAGCTCTCGATCCGATACGTCGCCTCGCCATCGTTCCAGACGAGCGCGTCGCCGACCCACCGTCGGGTGTCGTCGACCTGGCCACTGCCATCGGGTCGCATGTAGAAGAAGAAGTGCATCTCGCCGGTGATCCAGAAACCGTCGTGGCCATCGACCGTCACGGTCTGGAGCGTGTTCCCCATGCCGATGACCTTCTGGTAGAACTCATCGTCGCTCCGCCCGGCGAAGCGCATGAGCACGAGGCCCACGCCACGCTCCGACGTCTCGGGCAGGTCCTCGTCAGCCGCCCAGACGTAGGCGATCTGGTCGAACTTGGTGCTGTCGATCCACACGGTGTCCGGCGGACCCAGCCGCGCGTCCGTCGGCAGCCGCACCGGAACGCCGGTCTGTGGCTCGACGTCCTCGAGTGTGACCTGCTGCCCAAGTCCGAGCCGGCTGCCCGTGACGGCCGGGAGCGGCGGTGTGGGCAGGTCGCTCGGCGTCGCAGTGGCGACCGGGGTGGGCGATGGCAGGACCGATGGCGGCGGCTCACCCAGGATGAAGCGCAGACCAGGCAGCCCGAGGCCGACGGCCCCGGCCACGATCGCGAGGGCCAGCAGAGCCACGATGGCGAGCACGAGCGAGCGACGGACGGGCCGGGCCAAGGGACGCCACCAGGTTTGCGCGGGTCGGGCGCGCTCGCCGGACGCGATCCTGACTCGGACGCGCGTCGCGATGTCGGGGCCGGCGGTCGCGCCCGACGGAGCCAACGGCGCCGCGGCCGGCCAGTCGATGGCGGACGCCAGCGAACGGAGGGCGTCCTCCAACGCCAAGTCGTCGCGGCCGGCGAGCGGTCGATCGGTCATCGGCCGGGCCCCGCTGTCGCGCCAAGGGCCTCGCGCATGCGCGCGAGCGCGCGCGAGGTCCGTGACTTGACCGTCCCGCGCGGGATGCCGAGGGTCTCGGCCGTCTCCGCTTCGGAGAGGTCCAGCAGGAAGCGCGCGCCGAGAACCTCACGGTCCTCGTCGCGCAGCGTCGCGAGTGCGCTCAACAGCTCCGTTCGTTGCTCGGCGGCGATCACGATGTTCTCCGGCCCGGGTGCCGTCCGATTGCTCGGCTCTGCCTCCGCGACGCGGAGCGCGAGGCCGCGCCGCCGCCCCGCCGAGCGGCGTCGATTGCGTGCCTCATTTGCCACGATGCGCAGGAGCCACGGCCGGATCGGCGATCCCTCGCGAAAGCGGGGGAGAGCGTCGTAGGCCTTGAGGAAGGCATCCTGGACTGCATCGTCGGCATCGGTCTCCGGGCAGATGAGGTGCGCGGTCCTGATGGCCACGTCCTGATATCGGCGCACGATCGCCTCGTACGCCGCGACGTCGCCGGTGCGAGCGCGCACGATCAGTTCGGCGTCTTCGATGTGGACGGCCCTCCACGACAACCGTACCCCGTACACCGGTGACGGTCTGGCGGTTCCCCGAACCCGATCGACCGGCTCATACAATCGATCGCATGACCGACCCACACCGGCCCGCCGGCCGCGTCTTTCGGCGCTCGACGCAGGCCGAGCCGCCGGTCGCGGTCGAAGCCAGCGGCTCGACCATCCGCGACGCCGACGGGCGTACATACATCGATGCGGCGGGTGGGGCGATCGTCGTCAACGTCGGTCACGGCCGGGCGTCGGTGGCTGCCGTGATGGCTGAGCAGGCCGGTCGGCTGGCATTCGCGCATGGCTCGGCGTTCACGACGGGGCCTGTCGAGACGTACGCCGCGGAAGTCGCTGCGGTCCTGCCGGTCGACAACCCGGCGATCTACCCGGTGTCGGGAGGGTCGGAGGCGATCGAGACCGCTCTCAAACTCGCCCGCGCCTACCACCTTGCGCGCGGCGAGCCCGAGCGGGACGTTGTGATCGCCCGTCACGGGTCATATCACGGCAATACCCTCGGCGCGCTCGACCTGTCCGGGCGGCCCCCTCTCCGCCGGCCGTACGAACCATGGCTGGGTCGGTTCCGGCACGTCTCAGCGGCGTACCCGTATCGCGCGGGCGAGACCGAGGCCCACGCCGGCCGCGACGGCGCCGCCCTCGCCGCGGAGCTGGACGCGACGATCCGGGAGATCGGGCCGGGCCGGGTCGCGGCGTTCATCGCCGAGCCGATCGTCGGGGCCACGCTTGCGGCGGCCGTGCCTCCCGAGGACTACTGGCCGGCGATCGCCGCGGTCTGCGCAGAGCACGGCGTGCTCCTCATCGCGGACGAGGTCATGACCGGGTTCGGGCGGACCGGCCGCTGGTTCGGACTTGACCACTGGGGGATCCGACCGGACCTGCTCGTCGCCGCCAAGGGCGCCACCGGAGGGTACTGGCCATTCGGCTTCGTGGCCGCGGCGCGACATGTGTTCGAGACCGTGACGGCGCCGGGCACGGGTTTCGTCCATGGGTTCACCTACTCGCACGCGCCCATCGGTGCTGCAGTCGCCAGCGAGGTATTGCGAATCTTGCGCGACGAGTCCCTGGTCGAGGCGAGTGCGACCAAAGGCGACCGACTGAGCGCGCTGCTCCGCGGCGCGCTTGAGGAACATCCCCTGGTCGGCGACATCCGGGGGCGCGGTCTGATGGTCGGTGTCGAGCTGGTCGCGGACCGCGCCACGCGCCGGCCATTCCCGCGAGCGGCTCGGGTGACCGAGGGCGTCGTGGCCGCCGCGCGGGAGCGGGGCGTGCTGGTCTATTCGGGGACGGGCAACGCGAACGGCGTTGATGGGGACACGATCCTGCTCGGGCCGCCTTTCGTGATCACGGATGCCGAGATGCAGAGCGTCGCGGACGTCATGACCGAGGCCATCGACGTCGCGACGGCCTCGGTCGTCCGCGACTAGTCCGTCGAGCGCTCGGCCTGGATCCGCTCGGCCTGCTCGCGATCGTAGCTGCTGGCGTAGAGGCCGGCGTCCTGCTCACCTTGGACGAAGGCTTCCTTGACGCCTTCCGTATTCAGGTACCAGAGGATGAGCGCCGGAAGGAGCGCCGCAGCGAGACCATTGGCGACGCTGCCCGAGGCGATCGTGACGAAAAACGCGTTCATGATGCCCAGGGCGCCGAGCAGCATCCCGAAGGTCCACGCCCAGATCCGGAGATTCCACGCCGCGTAGGCCAGTGCGAGATAGAGGACCCCCAGCCCGAATGCGATGAGCCCGCTGAAAAAGACGCCGTTTCCAGTCGAGACGGGCCCGAAGGCAACGATTCCCATCAGCTGCAGCCCCAACACCGCGTCGGCGATGCCATTGATCAAGGCGAAGAACCCCAGGATCGCAACCCCGACCGGTGGTCTCATCGATGACTCCTTCTCGGCCAGGCCCGCCGCCTGCTTCCGGGTCCCCCACGGGCGGTCGATGGGCTCACGGCAGGCGCCTAGCGTACGCCTCCGGTCACGTCGTCGGAAGGCGCCCGGAGCCTTTGTCGTCTGTTGCGTGGCTGCCCCCCGAACGCCCCGCCGAACACCAGGACCGCGCCGATGAGCACCAGCGCGATCGGCACGATCATGCCGCCGATCTGTGGCTGGACGAGGTTCACCCCACCGATCACGGCCAGCAACCCACCGAGCCACGCCTGCCAGCCGAGGCCGCCGCCCGACGTCAGGCGAACGATCGCAATGAACAAGAAGGCGATCCCCAGGCACAACGTCCCAAGGCCCTCGCGAGCGAGCCCAGCGTTCGTCAGGGCCCCCGGCACGGCGAGCGCCGTGATGATCGCGCCCGCGTACAGCGATCCGGTGCCGCGCGCCATGGCCCAGCGGATCAGGAACGCGAGCCCGATCGCCAGCATCAGTAACGAGCCGAGCGAGCGCGCCTCGGGCGACAGCTGCTGGAGGACCAGGAGTCCACCGAAGACCAGCAGGAAGATCCCGATCCAGGGCAGCCCGGGTCGCCGCTCCCCGCCCTGGCCCCAGCGGTCGGGGCCCCACTCCCAGCTGTAGACGCGCACGTCCGGTTCCTCCGGCGAGCGCGGATCGCGTCCGCCACTGTCGGGGCCCAGACGCGTCACCGCATCGGGACGTTCGTCCACGCTACGTGCCAGGTGAGGGTGCGGGCCGGGTGGTCGGTGTCGGCCCCGCCGCTTCGGGCTCATCCTCGACATGGTTGAAACCCAGGCGATCGGCGAATCGACCCAGCGGTCCGGGCGCCCACCAGTTCCAGCGACCCATGAGCCGCATCGCGGCAGGCACGAGCAACACACGCACGATCGTGGCGTCGATCAGAACGGCGATCGCCATGCCGACCCCGATGCTCTTGATCGTGATCGACTCGGCCAGGGCGAAGGCGGAGAAGACCGTGACCATGATCAGCGCGGCGCCGGTGATGACACCCGCGGTCTTCGCGAGCCCCTCGGCGACGGACGCCGTGTTGTCGCCGGTGCGCCGATAGGCCTCCT
This sequence comes from Candidatus Limnocylindrales bacterium, assembly GCA_035717785.1. GTDB lineage: Bacteria > Chloroflexota > Limnocylindria > Limnocylindrales > CSP1-4 > SPCO01. Next base: position 3,014 of record DASTIG010000081.1, on the reverse strand, counting down.
GGATCCGGGACAGGAGCAGGACCTCGTAGTCCATCGACAGGCCGAAGAGCACGCTGAACATGATGATCGGGTTGCCGGCGATGGTGAAGCCCGGCGTCGTGAACCCGAGAACGTCGGCGAAGTGGCCGTCCTGGAAGATGAACACGAGCGCGCCAAACGAGGCGGTGATCGAGAGCAGCGTCATGATCACTGCCTTGATCGGGATCACGACCGATCCGAACAGGAAGAACAGGATCACCGCGCTCGCCCCGAGGGTCAAGGCGATCGCCCATGGGATCGTCGCCGACTGGCTGGCCATGAAGTCGTGACCGTCCGCCGCGAGGCCACCGACGAGGCTCTCGACACCGGCGACCTCGACCGCACGAACCCGTGGCACGACTGCCGTGCCAGCGGGTGACAACGGCGACTCCGGACTGACGGCATCGAGCCGGACGGTCGAGCCACGGATGTACGCCTCCTCGAGACGCTCGAGGCCGGTCGCGAGCTCTGGCGGCACCTGGTCGCGCGGCGCGCCGAAGAGCGCGGCGATGCCGGCGGCATCGAGGTCGGCCCCGCTGGCCGGGTCCTTGAGGCCCGCGAATGGTCCCTCGACGCGGTCGATCCCGTCGACGGTGTCGATCGCCGTGCCGAGGTCCAGGATGCGCTGGATGTTGGCCTCGTCGGTCGGTGCGCCATCGACGGTCGCGAGCACGATGATCGGCGACGTCTCGCCGGCCTGGAACTCGGTCGACAACGCGACCGACGCCTCGCGGCTTTCGATGCCCGGTGGCAGGACCGTCGCGTCCGGGATGCCCTGCTCCAGGCGCAGGAACGGGGTGCCGAGAAGGAGCAGCAGGACGAGCGTCGGCACGAGCACCGTGAATGGCCGCGCCATGACCCAGTGCGCCATCCGCTCCCACCTCGATGTCCTGGCCGCTTCCGCTGCGGCACCGACGGGCCGGCCGACTGCACGCCGGACGCGGTCGCGAAGCCCGGACACGCTCAGGGCGTTCACGCGCGGGCCGAGCATGCCCAGCGCGGCCGGCAAGAAGGTCAGGGCGAAGAACACGGATGCGCCGACGGTCAGCGCGCCGCCGATCCCGAATGACCGGAGCGCGGTCGGCTCGAACAGGAGCAGGCCTGACAGCCCCACAGCGACGGCGAGCCCCGAGAAGGTCACGGCCTTGCCGCTGGTGGCGACGGTGATCGTGACGGCCGTGCCGACATCCCGGCCGCGGCGCAGCTCCTCGCGGAATCGACTGACCATGAACAGCGAGTAGTCGATGGCGAGAGCCAGGCCGAGCATCGTCGCCACGTTCTGGACATAGATCGACAGCTCGGTCACCTGGGCGGCCAGGTAGACGCCGCCGAGCGTGGTCGGGATGGCCAGTGCGGCGACGAGGAGCGGCATGCCCGCCGCGACGAGCGAGGCGAAGACGAGGATCAGGATCAGCGCCGCGAACGGGAACGACACCGTCTCGGCCTGCAGCAGCTCCTTCTCCGACTGTTCGGCCTGATCCTGGGTCGCGGGCGCGACGCCGGTGAGCTGGAGGGTCACGTCGGTCGGGTAGTCGACAAGCGCACGGAGCTCGGGCATCTGGTCGACCGCGGCCTCGTCGGTGATCGTGAGTCGGACGACAACGTAGGCCGAGGTCCCGTCTGTGCTGATGAACCGGTCGTCTTGGGTCCCGGCCCAGCCGATCGCGGCGTCGACCCGATCGTCGGCGACGAGGCGGTCGAGCGAGCTGGCGATGGTCTGCTGGAAGGCCTCGGACCGCGCATCGTCGCCCGCCTTGCCCTGGAAGACCGCGATGATGGCGCCCCCACCGGCCCCGAAGTCCTGCGTCAGCCGATCGGTGACGGCAGCGGACTCCGAATCCGGGTCGGTCCAGCCGCCAGCGCTCAGCGCCCCGGTGACCTGCGACGCGAGCGATGCGGACGCGACGGCGAACAGGACGGCGATGACGAGGATGGGACGGCGGAAGCGGTAGACGAACGCTCCCCAGGCACTGAACATGACGGCTTACCCCAGTCGGCGCTTCTTTCGGTCGCCTCCAACCATAGAGAATGGTCATTCCCCTTGTCAACGCTTCCGCGTTGCGGAGTGAGGGCAGCCGCGTTACCGTTGCGGGAGCGACCATTCGTTTTGGAGTCGACACTCGTGCCACGCCTGTCCGCCGCCCAGGAACAGCACGTCCGTGACCGGATCATCCGCGCCGCGGTCGAGGTCTTCTCGGAGAAGGGCTATCACCGCGCGACGATCGCCGACGTCGTCGGCCGGTCTGGTCTGTCAGTGGGTGCGATCTACACGCACTTCACCGGCAAGGAGGAGCTGTTCCTTCAGAGCTGCGACCTGATGTCCGGACAGGGCCTCGACGAGCTGGCGATCCGCCTGGCGCCGCTCACCTCGACCGCCGACCGCCTCGTCATGGCGATCGCCTATTATGTCGAGACGATCGACGAGTTCCAGGGAGCGCCGGGCCAGGTAGGTCTCGTACGCGCCTGGGCCGAGGCCGGCGAGGAGCCCGGTGTCCGCGAGATGCTGGCCCGCCGCCGCGAGCGGCTGGTCGGGGCCGCGCAGTTGCTGCTCCGCGAGGGCGTCGCGCGCGGTGAGCTGCCCTCTTGGATCGACGTCGACGGCTTGGCACGCGGGTTCCTGGCGCTGCTGGACGGTCTCCTGCTCCAGCGCATCGAGGCCGGCGATTCCTATCGTCCCGAAGAGTCGATCCGCCGCGCGACCGCGCTCCTCGACGTGCTGCTTGCGTCGGCGGCGGTCGAGCGACCCGCGGTGTCCACGGCGTAGCATCGCGCGGCGATGGCCCACATCCAGACCGTCCTCGGACCGATGGACCCCGGGGAACTCGGGTTCACGCTGCCGCACGAGCACACCCAGATCGCCCTCTGGCACGTGCCCGACCGGTGGGACTACTGGCAGCTCGCGCGACGAGCCGGTCATCCTCGAGGAGCTGGCGGCGTTCCGAGCGGTCGGCGGGAGCGGCCTCGTCGACCTGACGCTTCCGGGCGTCGGTCGTGAC
>DASTIG010000080.1:0-3290 GCA_035717785.1 Candidatus Limnocylindrales bacterium | reverse complement strand
GGGATGGCGGAGCGACTCGAGGACGGCGGCACGCTCGGCCTCGACCGCGTCGCGGTCACCGATCCCGGGCTCCTTCATGCGGATCCCGATCTCGCGCGCGTAGGCGTGATCCGCCTCGATCACGTGGCCGATCATCTTGTCCCGGTCGCGGCCACCGCCGCGCGGGCCCTTGCGGAGCGACGCCGGGGCTCCCGCCGCCGTCCGATCGAAGACCGTCCAAGCGGCAGCAACGAGGTCCGCAAGGCGCTCGGCCTGCGCCGCGGTTACCCGTCGGCGGTCCGCATCCGTGATCTCGGACGGGACCCCGAAATCGGTGCCGCCACCGCCCTTGACGCTGTCGACGACGCGCAGTGCATCCACCGCCGCGGCCGGCAGGGTCAGCCCGGCGGCCTTCGCGACCGGGGCATAGCGAGGCGCGTATTCGACAAGGGCTTCCCGCGCCAGGTCGACGGTCTTCGCTGCGCGGCACCAGCCGGGCCAGTCGATCGCCCACACGAACGCCTTCTTGGCGCCGACCTCCTCGCCGATGGCGATCCGTCCCCCGGACATTCGGCTCAGCCGCGTTCGGGGGGATCGGGGCTCCGCGTGGGCGGCGCCGGCCCAGCTGTCGCGGTGGACCCTCCCTGTTCGAGACGTGCGAGCGATTCCTCGATCGCGGTCAATCGTTGGGTGACCTCGTCGAACCGAGCGTTGACGTGCTCATTCGCCTCGCGTGCTGCAGCACCCTCATTGATGCGCCGCTGTCGTTGCGCAGCTTCGACGAATGTCGAGGTGATGAGCGCGGTGACGATGGTGAGGAACCCGATCGCGACCACCATGACGACGCCGGCGACGATGCGCCCGAGGTTGCTCGTCGGGGTGACATCCCCATATCCGACGGTCGTGATGGTCTGGAGTGTGAACCAAAACGCGGTCCCCAGATCCGGGAAGTCCCGCCGGTCGAACACCCAGATGACGAGCGTCCCGAGCACGACCGCCGCGACTGTCACGGAGATGATCACGATCGCGGCGTTGCGCAGCGACGAGGGGTCCGTCCGGAACCGGTTGATCTGGCGCGTCACCAATGGGGGCCGCGGGACCTGCATCCGGGCAGGATAGTCGACCACGTCGCGCTCTTCGCCGATGACCGTCACGTTGCCGCGCGGAGGCGCGCGATCAGTTCGACCAAGGCAGCCACGTCGCGGCCATCGGAGCCCAGCGCGTCAACGAGGGCCGATGCGACGATCACGCCATCGGCGCCCGCCTTCGCGATCGCCCGGACGTGCGCCGGCTTGCTGACGCCGAACCCGACCCCGACCGGAACGGGCGAGACGGCGCGGACATCGCGGATCAGGTCGCCGACCGACGCCGGCAGGGCGGAACGGGCGCCGGTCACACCAACGAGTGACACGCAGTACAGGAAGCCACCGCTCCGTGCCGCGATCATGGCGCGCCGCGCCGGTGGAGTCGTCGGGGCGACCAGATACACGACCGCAAGCCCGGCGTCGCGGGCGACCGCCTCGAATGGCGACCCCTCGTCCGGCGTCAGGTCGGCGACGATCACTCCGGCCGCACCCGCGCCGGCCAGGCGTCGCGCCACCGCCTCCCCATCGCCGCCCCCGATGACCTGGTTGGCATAGCCCATCGGCACGAGCGGCAGGTCGGGGCGCGCTTCGCCGATGCGCTCGATGAGTCGCAGCGAGCCCTCCAGCGATGCCCCCGCTTTCAGCGCCGCTCCAGAAGCGCGCTGCAGCGTGGCCCCGTCGGCGAGGGGATCGCTGTACGGCAGGCCGACCTCGAGCAGGTCGGCGCCGGCATCGGCCACCGCCAGGGCGATCTCGACACTGGTCTCCGCATCGGGGTAGCCGGCGACGACGTACGGGATGAGCGCTGCTCGGCCGTCTGCGTGAGCGCGAGCGAAGGCCGCCGCGATCCGGCGGGCGCCGGCAGTGTCGTTGGTACCCGTCGCGGGGGCTGCTGCCTCGTGTGTCACTGCGCTCGTCATCGAGTCGACCGCCACGCCTCGGCGGCCTTCCTGGGCGCCGTCCGGGCCCATGCGGCCTCGATGATCTCGCGTAGCACCTCGTCGGGGAGGCCGGCGAACTCGACGTCGACCCAGCCATAGCGACCCACGTACGCCGCGACCCGTGCCGCGTCCGGGAACGCGGTCACAAGTTCCGCCTGCTCGCCGGGGCTGGTCTTGACGCTGCCGCCGCTCTCGTCGACGGCCATGATGACGAAGATCTTGTCGCGCACACGGAAGGTCGGGTGGCCCGGGTTCACCTCGTCGCCCCACGTCTCCTTCTCGGTCGTGTCGGGCAGGGCGAGGCACAGAGCGCGGACCTCGCCACCGGTCACCGGACGCTCTCCCATGGCTCGACGTCATCGAACCGCGTCAGTGCCGCCAGGTCCTTGTCGCCGCGACCCGAGAACCCGAGCAGTACGAGCACGTCGTCCGGCCAGCCACCGGCGAGACCGTCGACGCCGGCAAGGATCTTGGGCAGCGCCGCGATCGCGTGGGCGGTTTCGAGCGCCGGCAGGATGCCCTCGGTCTTCGTCGTGGCCTTCATGGCGGCCACGGCCTCGCGGTCGGTCGCGGCGGCCACCTCGATGCGACCCGCCTCCGCGAGCGCGGCGAGCTGCGGCCCGATGCCCGGGTAGTCGAGGCCCGCCGACGCGCTGTGCGCCTCGACGACCTGGCCGTCGCGGTCCTGGAGCATCAGCGAGCGCGAGCCATGCAGGATGCCGGGCGTGCCGCCGAGGATGGCCGCGGCATGACGACCCGTGTCCATGCCGTCCCCGGCCGCTTCCGCGACCGCGAGGCGGACGGACGGCTCGCCGATGAACCGGGCCAGCAGCCCGATCGCGTTGGACCCGCCGCCGACGCAGGCCAGGGCGAGGTCCGGCAGCCGACCCTCGGCGTCGATGAGCTGGGCGGCCGCCTCGTCGCCGATGCGCCGTTGCAGGTCCCGCACGATGGTCGGGTACGGATGCGGCCCCATCGCCGAGCCCAGCACGTAGTGGGTGGTCTCGACGTTGGTCACCCAGTCGCGCATCGCCTCGTTGACCGCATCCTTGAGGGTGGCCGTCCCGCTCGTCACGCTGCGGACCTCGGCGCCGAGCGCGCGCATGCGCAGGACGTTGGGTCCCTGGCGCTCGATGTCCTCGGCGCCCATGTACACGACGCAGGGCAGGTCGAGCAGGGCGCACGCCGTGGCCGTCGCGACGCCATGCTGGCCCGCGCCTGTCTCGGCTACGACCCGGCGTTTGCCCATCCGCGCGGCGAGCAGCGCCTGCCCCAACGCGTTGTT